>JAGQJJ010000202.1 GCA_020430675.1 Myxococcales bacterium | reverse complement strand
TTGAAGAAGTCTTTCGCCTCTTCGCGCGTCCACACTTCCTTGGTGAAGGGCCGGTTGCGGGCGATGATTTCGCGCATCTTCTTCTCGATGACCGGATCAGACCCTGACCCTGAAGACGGTGCCGGTGCTCGCCGGCGAGGTGCTCGAAGTGCGCGAGCGCGCCGATGGGCCCTGGGTACGCTGGCAGGCGGTGCCCGACTTCAACGCCTCGACCTCGCAGGACCGCCATTACACCCTCGACCCGGCCAGCGGCACGATCACGTTTGGCGACGGGCGTCGGGGTTTTGCGCCGCCCATCGGCAACGAGAACCTGCGCATTCGGTATGAGTCGGGCGGCGGCGAGAGCGGCAACCGCGCGGCGGGCACCATCACCGCGCTCCGGCGCGCGCTGCGCAACATCGATGAGGTGAGCAACCCGGTCGCCGCCGAGGGCGGCTGTGAACCGCAGCCCATCGGCACGCAGTCGGGCGCAGCCTCGACGGCGCTGCGTCACCGCGATCGCGTGGTGTCGACGGTCGATTACGCCGATCTGGCCCGCGCCGCTTCGGCCGATGTGGCGCGCGTGGCGGTGATCGAGCCGAGCTTCCTGCGCGACAACCCGGTGGTCTTCGATCGACAGGTCGACACCCGCGGCCGGGGCGGTTGGGTTCAGGGCGTCGTCGGCGCCGAGCAGGCGAGCCAGACCGCCAGCGTGGGCGCGGTCGAGATGATCATCGTGCCCGCGACCGACAGCCCGCGGCCGATGCCCACTCAAGGGCTGCTCGATGTCGTGCACGCCGCGGTCTCGTCGCGCGCGGCGCCCGGCGTGCGCCTCGACGTGCACGGGCCGCGTTACGTGAACGTCGCGGTCAGCGCCCAGCTCGGCCTGGAGGACGCCTACGCCGCCACCGCCGGCGACGCCGCGCGGGCGGCGCTCGACCAATACCTGCACCCGCTCAACGGGGGCCTCGACGGCGCCGGCTGGCCGTTCGGGCGGCGTCCGCGCACCTCTGACATTCAAGCGGTGCTCGCCGCCGTGCCCGGCGTTCGTTTCGTGCGCCATCTGGCGGTGACCTGCTCGCCGCTGCTGCCCTCGGCCGAATACCTCGGCGTCGACCGCGACATCGCGCTCGACGAGCTGTCGACGCGCGAGGCCGCCGGCGCGCTGGTCGCGAGCGGCGCGCATGCCCTCACGCTGGTCGCCGCCTCGGAGGACGCTCGATGACATCCACGCAAGTCGACCTGCGCTATCAGGATCTGATCGACGAAGCCCGGGCGCGCATCCCGGCCCTGGCACCGGAATGGACCGATCACAACCCCTCGGACCCGGGCATCGCGATCCTCGAGCTGCTCGCGTGGCTCACCGAGACCGTGCTGTATCGATCGACGCGGCTGACCGATGGCGGCCGCCAAGCCATCCTGGGGCTGATCACCGGCACCGACCCCGACGCCAACCTGCGTGGCAGCGCGCTCGACGACGCGCTGCGCAATGCCATCAAAGCCTGGCGGGCGCCGTTCCGCGTCATCACCCCCGAAGACTACCGCGCCCGCTTGCTCGAAGACTGGCCGAAGTCGCCGGCCGCCCTCGCGCTGGGCCAGGACGGGGCGCTGGGCGCGCTGAAGGTGCTGCGCTGCGCCGATTTGAGCGCGGACGACCCCGACACGGTGCGGCACGCGCATGTCAGCGTCGTGGTGGTGCCCGGCGGCCTCGAGTTCAAAGCCAAAGGCACGGTGCGCACCGCGACGCCTCGCCTGATCGTGCGGCGGCCTCGCCCCGAGACGGTCAATGTGTGGTTGCCGAACGGGGCCGCGCAGCTCAGCGTGGGCGTGCTCGATCTGAAGGTCGAGGTGCTCAGGGTCGCGGATCGGCCCCGCGGGTCGGTCCAGGTCGACATGCCGGCGGGCGTGCAGGTCTACACGCTCGACGCCGAGAGCGCGCTCAGCGGTGGCACGATCACGACGCCGACCTCGTGGCGCAAGATGCCCACCGAGGGTGCCGAGGGTCTGCTTTCGGTGTTCTACCTGCCGGCGCGCCGGACCGGCTTCATTCAGGTGGTGGTCAGCACCCCGGCCGCGGTGCCACTGCGGCTCGAGCTTTGCGGGGCCAATGGCGGCTTGTGGAAGACTGCCGAAGGCGTGGGCCACGTCGTCGTGCGGGGCAAGGCCGGGAGTTTTGGAGCGGCGGACAATCGCTGGGACTGGCAGCTTCGCCTCTTCTCGACCGACCCGAACATCACCGAGGTCGAGGCCACCGCCAACGCCACCTTCTATGAAGAGACCACCGCATGGGATGCCGGCGGCGACCTGTTGTTGGATCCCATCTGGGACTTCCTCGACCCGCGCCGCCTGGTCACCGTCCGCCATCATGTGGTCGGCCCGACGTGGGTGCCCGTCTCGCTGAGCGCGAGCATCTATCTGAGCGAGGGCTATCGCAGCGAGTTTGCGATGGACCTGGTCCTGCACGCGCTGCTCGACCGCTTCGGCCCGCCCCAGGGCGAGCGGGGCCATCCGCTGGGTCGTGCGCTGTACGCGACCGATGTCTACGCCTGCATCGAAGCGGTCGAGGGCGTTGATTACGTTGAAAATCTGACGCTGACGCCGGGTGAGGCAGGCGGCCTCTTGACCGACGACGGCGAGGCGCATGGCGTGCGCTTCGATCGGGGCGAGGCCCTCTGCCTCGACCTTGAGAGCACCACCCTGACCTTCTTCGAGCGGAGGTGATGGCATGTCCGCGACGAAGAGCACCTGGCTGCAATTTCTGCCCGCCGCGCTGCGCGGCGATCCGGTGGTCGAAGGCTTTCTGCTGGCCTTTGAACGGGTGCTCGTGGGGCGCCTGGGCGCCTTCCGCGATGGCTACCCCGACGATCCCATCCCAGGCACGGAAGGCATCGAAGAGCGCCTCACCCGCGTCGGGGATCTGCTCGCTCCGCGGCCCGGCGATGAAGACAGCGCGCGCACGCCCGAGGCCTTCCTGCCCTGGCTCGAAGACATGCTCGCCGTGCCCGCGCGCGCCGAGCTCGACGGCGAGACGCGGCGCCGCTTCTTGCGCGCGGCGCTGCCTTCGTATCGCAAGCGAGGCACGAAGCAAGGCCTCATCGACTCGCTCGGCCGCTATCTCGGCAACGCGCAAGATGTGCAGATCTATGAGTTTGAAGACGAGCCGCACTTCTTCCAGGTCGAGGTCGTGGTGCGCACGCGCAGCGCCATGACGCTCGCCCGCATCGACCGCGTCGTGCGCGCGCTCATCGACCAGCTTCGCCCGGCGCATACCTGGTACAGCGTGCGCTACCTCGTGCCCACGATGCAGATCATCGATCACCCGACCGAAGAAGAGCCCGGCATCCTGCTCGGCGTCAACACCCTGATCGGCTCGCAGTGACTTGGAGGCTCCCATGAACCCGCTGACCCTCAAGCTCTCGCTCGAAGAGATCAACCTGATCCTCGAAGCGCTTGGCACACAGCCCTATATCCGGGTGCATGAGACCATCGCCCGCATCCAGCAGCAGGCCCGCGCTCAGCTCGCCCCGCAGCGCGTGCGCCCTGTCGACGAAGACAACCCGGTGATCGAGCAGGCCGGCTGAACGGAGACGCCCGATGAGCGACGAGCAGAACCCCTACGTCGTCTACCCCGATGGGGGCCTTGACCGCCGCCCGCGCTATTACGACGGGCAGTTCCTCAAGAGCGCCGACTTCATCGACGAGCAGCGGTATCACATCGACCGCCATCGGCGGCATGTGCATGCCATGGTCGACGCGGGGGTCGTGGCTGGCCTCGAGGTCACCGGTGGCACCGACGTGGTCACCGTGGCGCCGGGCGCGGCGGTTGACGCCAGCGGGCGGCAGCTCGTCCTGCTCACCACCGAGCAGCGCCTGATCGCGCAGGCCGACCGCGGCCAGGTGCTCACGCTGTTCATCCGCTACGCCGAGGCGCCCGCCGACGAGGCGGCGGCCGAGCAGGGCACCACCGGCTTCACGCGCTTCCACGAGATGCCGGCCATCGAGTACGTGCGCGAAGGCACCGCGTTTGACGGCGTGGTGCTCGCCCGCGTGGTCGTCGACGGCGCGGGCGCGGCGACGGCCGATGGTACGGTGCGCCCGCGCGCGGGCCTGAGGCTGCCCGGGCCGACGCCGCTGACGGTGCATGCCAACGAGGCTGACCCGGGTCGGGCGACGATCAACGCGGCGCTCAAGGTGCAGGTCCCGGCGGGCACCGCGCACAATGAGACCAGCCCGGCGCTCGATGTCATCGGTCACGGTCGCGTCACCGGCGCGCTCATCGTGGGTCAGACCGGCCGCACGGGCTACAAGGACGTCACCGCCGATGCCAACGACGTGATCGTCAACGGCCAGCTTGCCGCCGGCGGCAGCGGTGGCTCGGCGATCTTCAAGCTGGGCATCGGCTACGAGCCGCCGTCGGGGGGCGAAGGCACCCTGATCAGCCGCACGCTGGGCGTCGGTCGCACCACGGTCGACGCGGGCTATGTCATGCAGGTCACCGGGGCGAGCAAGCTGGAAGGCACCGCGCGGGTGACCGGCGCCACGGCGCTCGAAAACCGGCTCGACGTGGCCGGCTATGGCGCTTTTGCGCAAGGCATCTCGGTCGCGGGCGTGCTCAGCGCGCAGGGCAACGTCAACGTCACCGGCGTGCTGGCGACCAGCGCCACCGTCAACGTGGGTCGTTGGCTGAACGTCGGTGAGAGCATCACCGCGACCAACCACACGACGGTGGGGGGCAACCTCACCGTCGGCGGCCAGTCCAACTTCAGCGGCGGCCTGAACCTCAACGGCGTCGTGCTCGACCTGGGCGCGGGCGCGGCGGATCGCGTCTCCCACGCGGGCAAGATCGGCTACCAGACGTTCAGTGGCGATTCGCTCGACATCGTGGGCGCCGGCACCGCCTATGCCAACCGCAAGGTGCGCCTCTATGCCCAGGGTGGCACCACCAGCGACGGTCCCATCGACGTCAAGAACATCACTGCCACCGGGCTGGCGGTCAATGGCAGCGCCACGGTCAGTTCGAACCTCGCGGTCACCGGCAACGCCCGCGTCACCGGAACCGCGACGATCACCGGCGCCACCACCGTCACCGGCGCGCTCGCGACCGACGCCAATCTGTCGGTCGGCGGCGGCCTGCTCGATCTGGGCGCCGGCCAGGCCAACCGCGAGATCAACGCGGGCAAGATCGGCTACCAGACCTTCAGCGGCGACTCGCTCGACGTCGTCGGCGCGGGCGCCACCCGGGTGACCCGCAAAGTGCGCGTCTTTGCCGAGGGCGGGCTGCGCATCGAGGGCACGATCACGGCGAACAACGGCCTCGACGTGGCCGACAACGGCGTCTTCCGCAAGGGGCTGGTCATCGGCCAGACCGAGACCACGGGCTATCAAGGCGTGGTGCAGGATGGCAACGACCTGGTGGTCAACGGTCAGTTTGCCGCCGGGGGCAGCGGTGGCGCGGCGATGTTCAGCCTCGGGGTTGGCACCGCCTCGCCTGGCAATAATGAGGGCCGGCTGCTGGTCGGCGAGCGGTTGGGCATCGGCACGACGAGCCCGGGGGTGCCGCTGCATGTCAACGGCAACGCGACGGTTGAAGGCGTGTTGCGGGTCAATAACACCCTGATGGTCGAAGAAGGCACCGGCAATGGCATTCGCTGGGACAACAACATCGCTGGCGGCAGCGGTGACTGGGCCGGGCTGCGCTATTGGGTGGAGTCTGGGGAAAATACCCGCTTCGAGCTGGGCACGGGCAATGATGCCAATGACATCCTGGTGCTCAAGCAGAATGACAGCGATGTGATCACCCTGCGCAGCCGACGGACCGGCATCGGCACCAGCAACCCAGAGGCGCTGCTTCACGTCAACGGCGACATCAAGATCAGCAGCAATGACTGGGCGGTGCGCGCGCCCGGCGATCAGGTGCGCGTCGTCTGGGGCAAGGTCAAGTCGGATGGCACCAAATGGGCCGGCCAGGGCTTTACCTGCTGGCAGTACAGCGTCAGCGGCAGCGCGAAGACCGGCGTCTATCAGATCAACTTCGACGTCAGCTTCTCGAGCGAGCCTTGCGTGATCGCCACCCAGCACTATCCCACCGACAGCAATAGCTCGAATAGCTGGGGCAACACGAGGGACAACGCCATGGTCGCGCGGGTCTACAACAACTGGTGCCAGATCGTGACCGGCGATGGCGACGGCGATCGCAAGTGGCGCAGCTTTCACTTCATCGCCATCGGGCCGGTCTGAGCGGAATGCGACCGGCCGCGCCCGCCTTGCGCGCCATGCCGCCGGCACCGTTTGCCGACGACGCGGCGCACCTGCAGGCGGCGCTGGCCGCGCTCGACGCGGTGCTGCGGGCGCGGGTCGACCGCGTGCGCGCCTCGCTGGGCGGCGACCCCTGGCTGCGGGGCCTCAACGTCGATGACGCCACCGTCGACGCCCTGCTCGACCGCAGTCCGCTCAGCGCGCCGTGGCCAGCGGGCGAGGTGCAGCCGGCCATCGAAGCCGCGCTCGCCGGCATCGCCGACGACCTGGCCGCGCGCGAGGCGGCGACGTTGGCCGCGGGCCGAGCGCTGCGCCTGCTCGACCTGCGCGCCCGGTTTGGCCTGGACGACCTCGCAGCCGAAGTGGTGTTGCTCGCGCTGGCACCCGAGCTCGATGACCGCTACGCCCGTCTGATCGGCTGGCTGCACGATGACCTGGCCCGCAATCGCCCGTCGGTCGGGCTCTGCCTCGACCTGTTCGGGGGCCCGTTGCCCGGTCGCCTTCAGGCCCGCCGCGCTTTTGCGCCCGACGCGCCGCTGCTGACATCGGGGCTCGTCACGTTGGGCGAGGCCAATCACTGGCGCGACCGACCGGTCAAGCTGGCCCTCGGCCTTGTGCGGTGGCTGCTTGGCGAGGCACCGGTCGATCCATCGACCGGCGCGCGCGTGGTGCGGCTGCCGGTCGATGAGGTGGGCGATGCTGACAGTTTGGAATCATATGGTGACCGGTTGGTCAAGTCGATTCGGGCCGGCGCGCGCCATGCGGTGAACGTGAGC
>JAGQJJ010000201.1 GCA_020430675.1 Myxococcales bacterium | reverse complement strand
CGACCGCGGCCAGCTCTTCGCGGCTGATCACGGCGGCGGTGCCGTCGCGGTGATTGACGACCGCCAGGTCACCCTCGGCGGTGCGCTCGGCCTCGCCGATGACCTCGCCGTCGACGCGCAGCTCAACGCGGTCGGGGCCGACGGGCACCAGCTCGAAGCGCTCACCGTCGCGCTCGAAGACCACCGTACCATCGGCCATCATCGTGGCGCCGCCCTCGGCGATGGGGTTGCTGCCCGTCCAGAACTCGATGACGTTGAAGATGAGCGTGTCGCCCACCGCGAGCACTTCGTAGACGGGGATGATGACCAGGGCCCAGAAGACGATCGAGTTGACGAACTTGCCGCCGACCGTGCCGTTCCAGGCGTGCAGCTTCTTGGTCACCGCGAACTTGCCGTAGCAACCGATGGCGCCCCCGAGCAACGAGAAAGCGAAGGCGGCGATCAACAGCCGGCGCAGCATGAGGCCTCCAAATCTGAGGGTCTTGACGTGGCGTGATCGGAGTTTGGGCCCTGCGCTGGCAGGCGTCAACGGGTGCGGGCGGCCAGATGGTCGCGCAGGACCTCCGCGGGGTGCCGAACCGGCGGCGCGCCGCAGCGCTCGACCTGGCTGCGGCACGAAAAACCGTCGGCCAATGCCCGCCCGGCGGGCACCCGGTCCAGGGCGCGGGCCCAGCTTTGCGCAAAGAGGGCGCGCGACTCTTCGGCGTGCTGGGCCTCATGGCCAAAGACGCCGCACATGCCGCAGCAGCCGACCGCTTCGTTGTGCAGGTCGAGGCCGACGGCCTGAAAGACGCGGCGCCAGTCGGCGGGCGCGCCGGGGGCCAAAGCGCGCTCGGTGCAATGGGCCAGCAGCGCGTACGGGGCCTCGCCGGGCGTGGCATGGGCGCGCAGGCGGTCGAGGTGGCCCTGCAGCCACTCCTGAAGCATCTGCACCGAAAAACCCAGCGCGTCGGGCGCCACGCCGAGCGCATGCGGGTACTCGTCGCGATAGGTCAGCACCACGGCAGGTTCGATGCCGATCAGCGGCACCCCGGGGGCGGCGAGGGCGCGCAGCCGCTCGGCGTTGCGGGCGGCGAGGCGGCGGAAGCGCCGGGTGAAGCCGCGGATGTGCAGGCCCTTGCCGTTCTCGAAGAAGGGCGCGATGTGCACGCTGAGGCCCAGCGCGGTCAGCAGATCGTAGGTGGCCAGCAAGGCGCGGCTGTCGAAGAAGCTGGTGAAGGCGTCTTGCAGCACGATGACCGACGACGCCTTCTCGCCGGGTGAGAGGGCCTGCAGCCGCTTGAGATCAAAGCGCGGCACGCGGCGAGCGGCGAGGCCGGCGGCGACCGACTCGACCGTCAACGCCGGCGCGTCGACGATGCCGACGCGCCGCAGCACCGCGCGCGCCGGGCCGAAGCGGGCAAGCGCGTTGGCGAAGCGCGGGAAACGCGCCCCGAGCGCGGCGGCGCGTTCCAGGCCCGCGATCAGATGGTCGCGCAGCGGGCGCAGATAGCGCGTGTGGTAGAGCGCGAAGAAGTCGGCGCGGAAGGTCGGCACGTCGACGCGAATCGGGCATTGCGTCGTGCACGCCTTGCAGGCCAGGCAGCCGTTCATCGCCTCGTAGACGGCGTGCGAGTAATCGTCGCCGCCACGCAGCGTGGCCACGGCGCGGCGCGCGAAGCTGGCCGGGCGCGCTTCGGGGTCGGGCGTATGACCCGCGGCCGCCAGCAGGCGCAGCCACTCGCGCATCACGCCCGCGCGCCCCTTGGGCGAGTGCACGCGGTCGCGCGTGGCCCGCGAGGACGGGCACATCAGGTGGTCGGGGTGGTAATCGAAGCAGGCGCCGTTGCCGTTGCAGTGCACCGCGGGCGCAAAGCGGGCGCGCACCTCGGCGGGGATCTGCCGGTCGAAGGCGCCGCGTTTCGCATCATCGATGCTGACCAGCGCCGCATCGCTGCCGGCCGGCGTGGCCAGCTTGCCCGGGTTGAGCTGGTTCTTCGGGTCGAACGCCGCCTTGACGCGGCGAAGCTCGGCGTAGAGCGTCTCGCCGAAGAAGCGCGGGCCGTATTCGCTGCGAAAACCACGGCCATGCTCGCCCCAGATGACGCCGCCGTACTTCTGCACCAGCGCGCAGACGCCGTCCGAGATGCGGCGCAGGCGGGCTTCGTCGTCGGGGTCGGTCAGGTCGAGCGCCGGGCGAACGTGCAGGCAGCCGACGTCGATGTGGCCGAACATGCCGTAGGTCAGCCCCTCGGCGTCGAGCAGCGCGCGGAACTCGGCGATATAGGCGCGCAGGTTCACCGGCGGGACTACGGTGTCTTCGACAAACGGGACCGGCTTGCGGGGGCCCTCGGCGTTGCCCAGCAGCCCGACGCCCTTCTTGCGCAGGGCCCAGAGCGCGGCGCGCTCGGCGTCATCGCGGGCGACGTGGTGGCCGAGCGGGCGATAGGGCGCGCCGTGGTCGGCCATCGAAGCCAGCAAGGCATCAACCTGCGCGTCGACGACGGCCGGGTCGGTGCCGGTGAACTCAACGAGGTTGATCGCGCGCACCGACGCCGAGTCTTCGCCGATGGCCGCGCGCACGTCGCGCCAGATGATGTCGCGGCGGGCGAGGCCCAGCACCATCTCGTCGATGGTCTCGATCGCCGCCGGATCGCTGGCGACGAGCAGCTCGGCCGAGCCCAGCGCGTCTTCGAAGCGGGCGTACTTGAGCAGCACCAGCCGCGCGCAGGTGGGGATGGGCGTCAGGCGCACGCGGGCTTCGACCAGCACGCCGAGCGTGCCCTCGGCGCCGGCGAGCAGCGCGTTGAGGTCGAAGCGGCCGTCGCGGCGCACCCGGGCGAGGTTATAGCCCGTCATGAAGCGCCGCAGCTTGGGGAAGACCTGGGCGATGAGGTCGGCGCGCTCGTCGGTGACGCGCAACAGCTCGCGGTGGATGTCGCCGACGCGGTCGTTGCGGCCGGCCAGAGCGGCGGCCTCGGCCTCATCGACCGGGCTTGAGGTGAAGACGGTGCCGTCGCTGAAGACCGTGGTCAGCGCGAGGATGTGCTCGCTGGTCTTGCCGTAGATGCGCGAGCCCTTGCCGGCGGCGTCGGTGCTGATCATGCCGCCGATGGTCGCGCGGCTGCTGGGCGACAGGTCGGGCGCGAAGAAGACGCCGTGCGGGCGCAAGTGGTCGTTGAGCTGGTCGAGCACCACGCCGGGCTGCACGCGGGCGAAGCCTTCCGCGAGGTTCACTTCCAGAATCTGATTGAGGTGTCGCGACAGGTCGAGCACGAGGCCGTCGGTCAGCGACTGGCCATTGGTGCCCGTGCCGCCGCCCCGCGGCGCCAGGTGCACGTCGGCGAAGCGCGGCTCGGCGAGCAGGCGCATGACCGCGACCACATCGTCCGCCGAGCGCGGCGCGATGACCGCCTGCGGCAGCCATTGGTAGACGCTGTTGTCGGTGGCGTGCACGAGCCGCGCGGCATGGTCGACCCGCACGTCGCCGCCAAACCCGCCGGCCGGCAGGGCGTCGAGAAAGGCCAGGTAGGCGTCGCGAACGGGCTCGCCGGGCGGCAGGCGGGGGATCATGCGGGTGTCTGATTCCTCGGTTTACTCACCACGGGCCGGGCGACACACTGGACGAAGCCCAGGCGCCGACCGCGGCGGGATGATGCCCGCGCGCCAAGGCCGGGGCCAGCCCTTTCCATGGAGGTGGGATGCGCCGCCGAGCGATGTGGCTGTGCGTGGCCGCGTTTTGGGCCTGCAATGACGGCGCCGAGGTCGCCCGACCGGGCGCGGATGCGTTTCGTCCACCGGCCGACGCGGCCGCCGATGCGCGGCGGCTCGATGGCGCGCCGGATGTGCGCGTGACCGACGCAACCGCCGATCAGGGTCCGGGAGACGCCGAGGCGGATGACGTGGCCATCGATGCCGTGGCGCAAGACGCGGTGCCGCTCGACGCCACCATCGATGGCCATGTGGTCGACGCGATGCCGCTCGACGCGATGCCGCTCGACGCGATGATCGACGGTGGCGCGGTCGATGCGATTGTCGACGCCGTGATCAACGCCGCGCCGGACCTCGAACCCGATGGCCCGCCGCCGCCCGCGGTGCACCGCGTCTTTGTCACCGCCGCCGAGCTGGACGCCAACCTGGGCGGCGTCGTCGGCGCCGATGCCCGCTGCGCCGCCGCCGCCGAGGCCGCCGGATTGCAGGGCGTCTGGCGCGCGCTGATCTCGGACGAAGGCGTCGCGGCGCGCGACCATGTCGTGGTGCGGGGTCCGATCGAGACGATCGCCGGGGCGCGCGTGGCGGAGAACGCGGCCGACCTTTGGGATGACAGCCTGCGCCACGCCATCGACAGCGACGAGACCGGCGCACCGCTGGCCGGCAATCTGCACGTCTGGACGGGCACCGACGGCGATGGCGACCCCGACGCCCAGCCCAATACCTGGTGCAACGGGTGGGGCACCCGCGGCGAGGCGGCCGGCGCGGTCGACGTGGGCCGCGCCGACCAACGGGACCACCGCTGGATCAGCCTGTACGGCGCCGGCGCCTCGGCCTACGGCTGCCGCAACCGCGCAAGGCTCTATTGCCTGGACGGCCAATGACTCAGCGCGGAACGTGGCGATCGAGGAAGGCGAAGTGGTCGGCCCAGCATTGCCGGGCCAGATCGCGCCAGAACACGGCGTGAAAAGCGTGCGCGCCGCCGGGATAGATGCGCACGTCGCAGGTGCCGCCGAGGCGCTCGATGGCCGGCCCGAGGCGGCGCGTATCATCGAGGATGGGGTCGCGCGTGCCCGCGGTGGCCAGCATCGGCGGAATCGGCCGTTCGGGCGGCGCGCCGGCTTCGAAGATCAGCAGCGGATCGGCCAGCGGCGCGTCGCCCGCTTTGTGCAGATAACCCTCGGAGACCTCGGTGATGCGGTCCATCAGCCACGCCGGCAGATCGGGCCGCCGGCGGCGGAAGCGGTCGGGATCGGTCACCTGGAGCAACCCGGCCGCCGGCATGACCGCTTCGATGGGCAGGTTCAGGTCGTAGAACGCCCGCGCCCACGGTTCGGGGCGCCGATAGCAATGGGCCGCGGTCATCGCGCAGACGATGTTGCCGCCGGCCGACTCGCCCGCGAGCACAAAGCGCGACGGGTCCGCGCCGTAATCGGCGGCGTGGTCGCGCACGAAGGCGGCGGCGGCGAAGGCGTCCTGCAGCGCGGCCGGATACGGTGAGGCCGGCGCCAGGCGGTAATTGATGCTGAAGACCGTGAACCCGCGCCGCGCAAATTGCAGCCCCATCATCCAATGCGTGTCTTTCGACAGGATGCGGAAGCCGCCGCCGTGCACATAGAAGAGCACCGGATGCGGGCCGGGATGGTCGGTCGGTCGATAGACGTCGAGCCGATGCCAGCGGTCGCCCGACGGCAGGTACGGCACGTCGCGGATGACGTCGACGCCGCGCTGAATGGCCAGGCTGTTCGGGTGCAGGCGACCGGCGCGGGAGATCGAGTTCAGGGTGGCGTCGATGACCACCCCGCCGGCGCGGCGACGGACATGGGCTCGCAGGTTGGCGACGAGATGGCGCATGATGGGACAGATGCGTACCCCAGACGCGACCGCGCATCAACCCCGCCGCCGGGAGGCCTTGAAGATGCGACCTTCGATCCTGGCCCTCGTGGCCGCCCTGCTCGCCGCGCCCGCCGCGCACGCCGAGTTTCTGCGCTTCGATCTGGCGCTGACGTTCAACCGCTTCGAGCAGCAGGTGAAGTCCGAGATCGGCGGCGCGCGCGGTGAGCGGCTGGTCGAAGAGAGCAAGCTCGGCTTCGCGGGTCTTGCGACCTGGCGCTTCTTCGGCCCGCTGAGCGCCGGGATCTTCGCGCGCTTCGATACCGGCACGCGCAATGCCGGCCGCTTTGTCGGGCTCGACGACCAGAATCGCGCGGTGGTCGAAGGCGAGGTGGGCGGCGACTTCAGCGAGCTGTGGATCGGCCCGGTCATCCGTGGGCAATGGCGCATGGTCTTCGCCGAGCTGGGCTACGGCGCGCTCGGTCGCCGCTGGGATGACGCGCGCGCCGACCTTGCGGCGAAGGACGGCGACACCGACGCCGCGTTGCGCACCTCGCCCACCGTCGCCTGGCTGGCGGCGATCGGCGGGCAGATCAACGTGGTGTCGCAGCTCGACCTCGTGCTGCGGGTCGAGTACCGGGTCCGCTACTACGACCGACGCGACGAGCCGCTGCGCGACGAGCTGGTGCACGGCACGCAAGAGTGGTCGCCCTTCATCGGCGCGGCGTGGCGGATCGACTGATCGCCCACGCGACCGGACAATGTCAGGGCAGGTGAACGTCAAGGATCCTGCGCACCGGCGCGATCCGTCCCGGAGCGATCGAATAGGTGCCATTGCTGCGCGCTCGGGTGCGCGGCGGCACGCCCTGGCGCTCGAAGAAGGCATAGGCGGGCATCAGCATCGGCCAGGTGATCGCGTCGGCGGGGCGCATGGCGCCCGCCTTGGCCAGCGCGTCCTGACAGGTCTGCGTGTCGAAGCGGCACGGAAAGATGTGCACCGGGATCTGCCGCTGGCCCCCATCGCGGGCGGCGACCGCGGCCAGGTAGACACCCTCCATCGGCCGGTTGCCCAGCGGCAGGCAGCCGATCGTGACGCAATCGCCGTGGATGAAGATGTCACCGCCCAAAGGATGGCCGGCCTTGGCGCGGGCCCGGTCGACCGCGTTGGGGTAGTCGATGCCCAGCGACAGGTGGAACTGGCTCTGCGGGTTGTAGCGGTCGATGCGGTAGAAGCCCTCAGGCACTTGGAAGTCGCCCTGTCGCCGCTTCGGGCCGAGCACGCCGCTCGCCGCGCAGATGGGCACGGCGCGCACGCGCACGTAGCGTTCGCCGTGTTGCGGCGCGGCCCAGATCTCGAGCTCGCCCTCGAGCTTGAAGGCCCGCAAAAAGAGGCGGGGCGGCCAGGCGGCGCCTGCGGCGCGGTAGCGCTCGGCGAGCCCGCCGCCGTCGGTGGCGATGGCCTCGCGAACCCGCGGAAAACCGGCTTGCTGTCGTTGGAAGTC
>JAGQJJ010000200.1 GCA_020430675.1 Myxococcales bacterium | reverse complement strand
CGGGGCCAGCATCAGCCAGGGCGCGCCGGCGAAGGTGTCGACAAACAGGTCGACGCGGCCGTTCTGCTCGGCGTAGCTGCCAAGCAGGCGCTCGGCGAGCGTGTCGGCCTGCGTGGCGAGCTGGTCGCGCACGAAGCCTTCGATGTCGCTGTCGGTCAGCCCGACCGAGATGCCTTCGAGGTGGAAGATCGCGTCGCCTTCGCCCTCGGGCACGCCGCCGTCGCGCAGGCGGGCCTGGGCGACTTCGAGCACCAGGTCCCACAGGTACATCGGCGGCGGCAATTCGGCGGCGCCGGGCGGCATCCACAGGCGGAACCACGCGGTGGGCACGGGCTGGCAGTGGCCGAAGCGGCAGACCTGCTCGCCGCCGCACTCGGCGTCGGTGCGGCACTCGACCTCGCCGGCCGGCAGGCACGCGCCGAGCAGGCAGACCTCGCCGAGCGGGCAGTTGCGATCGCGGTCGCAGTCGATGGCCGCGGTCTCAAGGCATCGGCCTTGTCGATGGCACTCGAAGTCAGGGCCAAACCGCGCGCAGTCGAGCTGGCGTTCGCAGTCGTACTGGTCCATCGAGCGGAAATGCTCGGCGACGCCCGGCGGGGTGACCACGTCTTCGTTGAAGCATGGCCCGCCCGCGGGGCAGTCGTACCCCAGGCGCCCGATGGCGATCTCGGCGAGGTCGGCGCCGCTCTCGGGGTTGCTGTAGAGCAGGGCGCCGCTGCCGGCGCCGCTGCACAGGTCGCAGCCGACGCGCAGGCCGCCGAAGGCGTTGCGCGTGGCCTCGGCGACCACGCGCTCCAGCGTCCACCGCGGAAAGTCCCAGACGTTGCTGTTGCCCTGGCCGACCGGCTCGGGCGCCCAGCCGGGCGTGGCGGCGGTGTCGGCTTCAAACATGCCGAAGTCGAGGCTGACCGCCGGGGCCGGGTCGATGCCGGTCAGCGAGAAGCGGTCGAGGTCGAGGAACGCCAGCTCGACGACCGGCACGTCGGGCGGGCGGTCGGCGAAGTAGTCCTTGCGGGCACGGCGAAGGTCGACGCCCTCGTAGACCTGCAGGTTGCTGCGCAGGGTCAGGCCCATGCGGAACTGATCGGTCAAGACGCTCGCCGAGAGCGGCCCGGCGATGAAGCCTGGGTGATCGCCCGCGGGCCCGAAGCGCTCGGCGAGCGGCGCCATGTCGAGCAGGCCGTCGAGCAGCGTCACCGCGAGCCGAGGGCTGCCATCGGCGGCGTGCGACACGTTCGGGTGGCTGCCGATGAGATTTTCGATGAGCGCCGCCACCAGCGGGTCGTCGGCGAGCACGCCCTGGTTGAGATCGACCTGCATCGAGTCGGCGAGGATGCGCGCAAATGGCAGGCCCAGGAAGGGTTCGCTCAGCGTCGCCGCGCTCTCCAGCCGGGTGCCCGCCACGTTGGCGTTGTTGGGCGTCATCGTCAGCAGGCGGTAGAGGTTGATCTCGGCCGCGCCCCAGTCGGGCGGGCAGACGGGCACGAAGTCGGGCGCGTTCCAGTTGGCGCCGCAGGCCACGCGAATGGCGGCCAGCGAGTTGCGCACCATCGCGTCGGGGTCGAGCAGCATCAGCACCGTGTCGCGCTGCACGTCGGCGGGGAACATCTCGGTGACGCCGGTCTTGTCGAGGTCGAGCACCGCGTCGGTGCCCGGCGGGCTGGGCAGCCCGATGGGCATGGTCGGACCATCGCCCCAGCCGTCGTCGAGGGTCAGCGAGTAGATCTCACGCGCCATGAGGCCATCGACGTCGCGGGCGATGGCGCGCAGCCGGTTGGGCCCGGGGCGCAGGACCACGGTGTGGGTGTAGTTGCCGCCGGATGGCGTGATGGGCTGCGCCGGGCCATTGCCGACCGCGAGCATGACGACGTCGAGGTCGACGTCGCTCTCGACGACCACGCGCACCGGCAGATGCGCGCGGTCGACCGTCGAGCCATCACCCGGCTCGATGCGCACGATGCGGGGCGGGCCATGGGCCGGCGCGGCGCGCGAGGTGACGTCGATGCGCGCTGAGCCCGCGTTGCCGGCGGCGTCGTAGGCCTGGGCGACGAGCGTGGTGGTCTGGGCCGCGGGCAAGGGTACCCGCGCCGTCCAATGGCCGAAATGATCGGCCGTCGCCGCGGGCGCGAGCGGGATCACCTGTCCTTCGATGCGCGCGCCGATGCGAACCTCGACCACGCCGTAGTCGTCGGTGGTGCGGCCGCGCAAGAAGATCTCGGGCGCGTTGGTTTCGAAGCCGTCGGCGGGCTCGTCGATGAGCACCTCGGGTCCCTGCGAGTCCGGCGGCGCCGGCCGTTCGAGCGTCGCTCGCTCGACCGCGGTGCGTCCACCGCCGTCGTAGGCGGTGACCGCGACCTCAACCGGCCCGGCGGGCAGGATGGGCACATCGACCGTCCACGAACCGTAGCCCGCGGGGCCCTCGGCGATGAGGTAGGGGCCGCTGCGGCCCACCATCGCGCTCATCGCCACCACCGCGCGATCATCGCTGGCGGTGCCGACGAGGCGGGCAAACCCGTCCTCGGCCTCGGCGATCGACTCGATCGTCAGCCGTGGGCTGCCGTCATCGGTGGGGGGCGTGAAAGGGGTGCCGGCGTCATCCCAGCTTGCCGGCGTGGCGTCGGCGGCGATGCGATCGCGCACTTCGCCGTGATCGATCGAACAGGCCCACATGGCCGCAAGGCCCGCGAGCCATGGCAGACGGCGCATCGGCGTGGCCTCCTCCCCGGCGCTCGCCCACCCTCATAACACGGTTGCCCGTGCGCCGGGTACGCGATCGTCGTGGCCGCACCCACAACAGCAGCAGCGCCAGCAGCCACGGGGCCCCGGTCGGTGCATCGACCGCCTCGCAGCCGCCGCGGAAGCGCGCCGATCGAGCGCCGGGCGCCACAAAGCCGGCGGTGCCGGGCGCGACGCCGCGGCAGTCGCCGGTCTCGCCGGGCGCGCAGATCTTCTCGGTGGTGCAGTAGTAGCCGGTGTCCTGATCGATATAGCCGCAGACCCGACCGTGCAGCGCGCAATCGAGGCGGGCGACACGACCCGACTCATCGCACCATTCCACAAAATCACCTACACAGCGTCCCTGGAACGTCAAGTCTTCGCAGGGCCCGCCGGGTTCAGCCAGCGGCGCCGGTTCGCCCGCGCCCGAAGGCACCGCGGCCTCGACAAACTCGCCCAGCGCGTCGAGCCGGGTGAGCAGGTCGCGGCCGACGCAGGTGTCATCGCCGCCGTGCTCCACGCCGAGCAGCACCGCGTCGCCGACCGCATTGAGGGTCAACACCGGGCCGCCCGAGTCGCCGAAGCACAGGCCCTGCAGGCCCTCGCCGTCGACCACCACAAAGGCGTCGTTGATCTCGATGAGCGTCACGCTGGCGAAGAAGCGGCCGGTCTGCAGCGGGTCGCGGGTATCGCCGAAGCCGGCCACCTCGACCTGCCGGCCGAGCAGCACGTCGCCATCGGCGCCGCCGATCGGGTGGCGGTTGATCGGCAGCGGCTGCAGACCGGGTACGCGGGCGGTGACCGGCTCGCTGAGGTGCAGAAACGAAGCGTCCACGTCGGCCGACGGGTGGTTGTCGACCCGCGCCACGGTGAACGTCGCCACCGGATCCTCGGGCAACATGCCGATGCCAAAGCCGATCGACTCGGCGAAGCGCGTGCGGGTGCAATGGGCGGCGGTGACGACGACGGTCGGCGAGACCAGGGTGCCGGTGCAGAAGGCCGACGAGGGGTCGCCGGTGACAAACAGCCAGCCGATCGCGAGCTGTTCGCCTTCGGTGAGGGGCACGATCTGGGGGCTGCGGGTGCCGTTGCGAATGGCCTGCACATGCGTGCTGACCGGCGCGGCGGACGCGGCGCCGGTCAGGGCGAGGCCGAGCAGGGCGAGGCGGGCGATCATCGAGCGAGAAGATACAGCAAGAAGCATGCACGCGGGCACCGTGCGCCGATGCACCGCCGCGCCTTGCGCGACACCGACGCGGTGGGGTCAGCCGACCTCATCTGCGCGTCAGTCGCGCCTCGCCCCCTCAAGGGCAGCGCACGTTTCGCATCAGATAATTGCCCAGCGCGTGTGGCCCGAGCCCCTTCACGCCGGGCCGGATGAGGAAGCTCTTGGCCCCGTACAGCAGCGGCACGATGGGCGCGGCGGCCAGCGCGCGTTTCTCGGCTTCGGCCAGCAACGCGACGCGCGCCGACGGGTCGACGGTGGCGCCAGCGCGGGTCAGCAGGGCGTCGTAGTCGGCGTCGCGCCAGCCCGTCTTGTTGTGCTGCGAGGCGCCCGTCCACATGTCGAGGAAGGTGGTCGGATCGGCGTAGTCGGCGGACCACCGGCTGAGGCTCATCTGATAGCTGAGGGTGTCTTGCGTGCGCAGGTAGACGCGGAACTCCTCGGTCCACAGCTCGACCTCGGCCCCCAGATTGCGGGTGAGCTGGGCGGCGATGAGCTGGGCGAGCAAGCGACGGAACTCGTCGTTGGGGTAGTGCAACCGCAGCTTCAGCGGACGGTCGGGGCCGTAGCCGGCCTCGGTGAGCAGGGCGCGGCCGGCGTCGGGGTCAAATTGCGGCGGTGCTGGCGGCTTCCAGCCGGGCAGGGGCGGAACGAAGCCGGCGGCGGGCTGGCGGGCGCCCTTTGCGGCCGCGGCCAGCGCTTCGCGGTCGATGGCCAGCGCCACGGCGCGGCGCACCCGGGCGTCGATGAAGGGCACCGTGGTCGTGTTGAGGCGCAGGTAATGCGTGGCCGCCCATGGATCGGTGCGAAAACCGGGCTGCTGCGCCAAGGTGGCCACGCGCACCGCCGGCAGGTCGACGAGGCCCGTCCAGTCGAGCTGGCCCGAGTCGAACAGATTGACCGCGGTGGCGCCATCGTTGACGAAGCGCACGTCGACCTCATCGGGCCCGACATGGGCCGCGTCCCAATAGGTCGGGCTGCGGCGCAGCAGCAATCGCTTGCTCGGCGCGTGCTCGGCGATCCTAAAGGCGCCGTTGCCGACCAGGTTCTCGGGCCGCGTCCAGCGGACGCCATGCCGTTCGACCACGGCGCGGGGCACGGGCAGATAGGTAAAAAACGCCGTCAGTTCAGGGAAGTACGGCGCCGGATGCCGCAGCCGAACCTCAAGGCGGTGCGCGTCGAGCGCCTGGATGCCGACCGTCGCGGGATCGGTCGAGCGGCCGGCGTGAAAGGCCTCGGCGCCGTCGATGATGTAGAGCACATCGGCGTAGGGCGCGCCGACGCTTGGGGTCAGCACGCGGCGCCAGGCGTACTCGAAGTCGCCGGCGACGACCGGCGTGCCATCGGACCAGCGCGCGGTGGGCCGCAGGTGGAACAGCCACGTCAGCCCGTCGGGCGAGACGCTGAACGACTCCGCCACCCCCGGCTGCGGCGCGCCGTCGGTCGGCGGATAGGTCATCAGCCCCTCGAACAGGTTGGGCGTGACCAGATTCTCAAGCGACGAGCGCGCGAAGGCCGGGTCGAGCGAGTCCGGCGGCTCGGGCAGCGCGTAGCGGAAGGTGCACGTCGGGCCATCGGCCGACGGCGCGGGCGCGTCGTTCCGGCGGCACCCGGTCGCGGCGATCAGCGCCAGTAGCAGCAGAGCAGAGCGGCTCATCGGTCTCCTCGCGACGCGCGGCAGAGGGCGTCGAGTGGCAGCCAGAGCACCACCCAGGCGAGCAGCGTGGCGGTGCCTTCGACGAGTTGCAGAAGGACGAGCAGGCCGTGCACGACCATGCCGCTGCCCACGAGCAGCCGCGCGACGCGCAGCCAACCCGCGAGGCCCAGCCGAATGCGCGGCCGCGCAGCCGGTTTGCTGGCCGGCGCCGGACCCAGCGCGCCGCGACGGGCGTCCCAATCGAGCAGATACAGGTTGCAGTGCGGGCAGAGCGCCGCCGTCGCGGAGACGGTGCCCTGGCAACGTGGGCAGACGGCCTGCGGGCGCATCGCGCGGATCAGACGCCCAGGCCCGCCAGCGCGATGACCGCCCAGGCGCCGCCGGCGGCCGTCCACGGGATCGACAGGTTGTCGTCGATGCGCCGGCTGAACAGCTCGGCCACCGTGGCCGGCAGCGCGGCGCCCAGCGCGACCAGCGCCGCGGTGCTCACCGAGCCCGCATGCAGGCCGATCACCAGCGCAAAGACCGCGGCGAAGCCCACCGCCAGGAAGGCCAGGCTGCCCTCCAGCGAGCGGCCGTTGACCAGCTTGACGCGCCCGTAGCGGCGGCCGACGACCGCGGCCATCGGGTCGGCGAAGGTCAGCACCGCCACGCCCACGCCGCAGAGCAGCGGATCGCCGGTCAACGCGAGGCCGAGCAGGCCGGTGATGTACCAGGTCGATGAGTTGACCCGATGCCACTCATGCGGATGGGCGAAGCGCCCGAGCACGCGCATGAACTGATCGGTGATGCGCGGCCAGAGACGGCGGCCGATCTCCATCGACCACGCGAAGAGCGCGGCGATCGAGGCGACGAGCACCATCTGCGGCGGGGTGAGGATGAACTCGGCGAGCGCCAGACAGCCCAGCCCCATGCCGACGTGGAAGACGTTGCGGGCGTAGTTGGTGGGCCGAAGGCTCGGCACGTGAACCTGGTAGTTGCGCAGCCCGGCGGCCAGGGCTTCATAGGCCCGCTGCAACTCGCGGTGCTTGCGCGTCCACGCGCGGCGACCCTCGGCGCGCTGCGGCGCGTGCTCGACCAGAAACCGGCGCAGTTCGATGAGGCGCTGCCGCAGCGCCGCGACCGAAGCTTCGCCGGGCGAGGCTTCGAGCAGCGCGCCGATCTGAGCGGTGAGGTGACCGAGGCGTTCGCGGGCGGCCGCGCCCAGCTCCTCGCGGAAGGCGGCCGGGTCGAATTCGCGCAGCACCCGATAGAGCTCAAGGGCGACGTCGCGGCTTCCGAGGGCGAGGCTATGGGTCACGACAGCTCCAGTGCGGCCGAATCGGTCGCGCCCTGCTTACACGATCGAGCCCCCCTCACGGTAGCGGAAATGCCCTCGCCGATGGCCGATCGGGCCGGCTGCGTGCACGAACATAAATCGAAAGCTTCTCATGACCCT
>JAGQJJ010000199.1 GCA_020430675.1 Myxococcales bacterium | reverse complement strand
GCGCGCGGCGCGCTTCGGCCACCTTGCCCGACTGCGCGGCGGCGTGCGCCTCTTCGAGCAACGTGCCCACAAAAGCGCCTTCGTCGGGGCACTCGCCGCGCTCGCCAAAGGCCGATCGCGCCGCGCGCAGCGGTTCGAGCGGCTCGCCCGCCGGCGAGCGCGGGTCGGCGGCGCGCGCCAGCGTGCGCGTGCGCCCGAGCGTGCGGTTGGCCTCGGCGCGCAGGCAGTCGGAGAGCCGCGGCTCCGCGAGGGTGCGAATGAGCGCGCCGAGCGCGTCTTCGTAGCGCCCCAGCCGCGCGTCGACCTGAGCGCGCAGCACCTGGCCCTGAAGCGGCAGATCGCCGAGCCCCTCGCCATCGAGCCGCGCGCTGATCTGCGCCACCTCTTCGGCGGCGGCGAGCGCGTCTTGCAGGTGGCCCAGGTCGCGGGCCCGCGCGCCTTCGCGCAGCAGCCGGGTGGCGCGCGCCGCGGAGTCTTCGGCCATGCTGGTCAAGGCCTCGCCCGCGGCGACGATGCTCATCGACCAGCGCGCCCGCACCAACGGGCCGTCGGCTTCGATGGTGAGCTGCTGACCAGGCGCGACCTTCAGGCGATGCCGCAGCCCGCCCGGCGTGGGGTCGAGCCCCATTTCGCGCGCTTCGCCGTCGACCATCAGCCGCAGCGTCCAGAGCCCGGCGTCGGGGGCCCAGAGCACCAGCTCGGCGTCGGCCGACACCGCGCAGGTCGGCCCGGCGCCGACCGCGGCGCAACCGGAGAACTCGACGGCCAGCGGCAAAGCCAGCGGCGGCGCGTCGGCGCAGCCGAGGGCGGCGATGGCGATGAAGGGCAGAAGTCGGCGCGACACGCCGAAGACACTACCACCTCCCGCGAATCCTGGCGCGTGCGCCGCGCTTCTCTATGGTTTGTTCGCTCACGACAACGAGGCCGCCGTGAACCTGTACGACGCCCTGCTGACGCGCCGCACCGTGCATCGTTATCAGCCCGAGCCGGTGCCCGACGCGGTGCTCGACCGCCTGCTGCTCGCCGCCCATCACGCGCCGAACCACAAGCTGACGTGGCCTTGGCGCTTTACCCGCGTGGGTCCGAAGACGCGCGTGGCCTTGTTTGAGGTGGGGGTGGCGCTCAAGGAGACAAGAGCGCCGCTCTCGGAGAAGGCGCGGGCCGGGGTGCGCGAGAAGATGCTCGATCCCGGCGCGCTGGTGGTTGTCAGCCAGGTGCTCGATGCCGATGCGTTCCGCCGGCGCGAGGATTATGCGGCGACGTGCTGCGCCATCCAGAACCTGCAGCTCGCCGCGCACGCCGTGGGCCTGGGCGCCAAGTGGAGCACCGGCGATGTGACGCAGGCTGAAGCGAGCTACGCGGCGCTTGGCATCGACCCGGCGGTCGAAGAGATCGTGGGCTTCATCTGGATTGGCGTGCCCGCCGAGATCCCCAGCATCGGGCGCCCCGACGTGAGCGCGGTGACCCGCAGCGTGCCCTGATCGGCGGCGCCCGAAGGCGTCAGCGCACCATCAGCTCGGTGACGCGGCGGGCGAAGCTCGCTGGATCGGGCAGCGGCGAGCCCTCGGCGATGAGCGCCTGGCCGTGCAGCAAGTGGGCGTAATCGACCAGCTTGGCGTCTTCGGGGTTGGCGTCGAAGAGCGCCTGCATGCGTCCGAGCACCGCGTGGTCGGGGTTGATCTCGAGGATGCGCTTCTGGCGCGTGGTCTTCTGGCCGCTCTGCTCCAGCAGGCGCTCCAGCCCTGGGCTCATGTCCCACTCGTCGCCGACGAGGCAGACTGGCGACTCGGTCAGGCGGTTGCTGAGGCGCACCTCCTTGACGTGCTCATCGAGCGTCTTCTGGAGCAGCTCAAACAGCGAGGCATGCGCCTCCTGCTTCTCCTTGCGCGCCTCTTCAGCCTCCTTCTTCTCGTCTTCGGTGCCCAGCTCGACGCTGCCCTTGCCCACCGAGCGCAGCTTCTTGCCCTCGAACTCGGTGACGTGGCCGACGAGGATCTCATCGACCGGGTCGGTCAGGTAGAGCACCTCGTAGCCCTTGGCCTTGAAGGCTTCGAGGTGCGGCGACCGCTCGCAGGCCGCGCGCGACTCGCCGGTGATGTAGTAGATGGCTTCCTGCCCCTCGGGCATGCGCTCGATGTACTCGTTGAACGAGGTGAAGTCGTCCGCATCGCGCGAGCTTTGGAACCACAGCAGCGGCAGCACGCGGTCCTTGGACTCGAAGTCGGTGGCGCCCTCTTTGAGCACGCGGCCGAACTTCTCCCAGAACGACTTGTAGCGGTCGCGATCGTCGGTCTGCACCTGCTTGAGCTGATCGACCACCTTGCGCACGATCTTCTTGCGAATGCTGCCCACCCGGCGGTCGCTCTGCAGCATCTCGCGCGAGACGTTGAGCGACAGGTCGGGCGAGTCGACCACGCCCTTGAGGAAGCGCAGCCAGTCGGGCACGAGGTCGTCGGCCTTCTCTTTGATCAGCACCCGGTTGACGTACAGCTGCAGGCCGTACTTGGCGTCGCGGTAGAACAGGTCGAAGGGCGCGCGGCCGGGGATGAAGACCAGCGCGTGGTAGTTCAGCGTGCCTTCGGCCTTGAAGCTGATCGTCTCAAACGGCGCCTCCCAGTCGTGGGAGATGTGCTTGTAGAACTCGGCGTACTCCTCGGCGGTGACCTCGCTCGGGTTGCGCGTCCAGATCGCCTTCTGCGAGTTGACCGTCTTCCACTCGACGATGGTCTCTTCTTCGGCGCCCTCGATCTCTTCGCCTTCGTCGTCGGTCGGCTTCTCGGTGCGCTTGGTGAGCAGCTCGATCGGATAGGTCACGAAGTCGGAGTACTTCTTGACCACCTCGCGGATGCTCCACTCCTTGGTGAAGTCGGCGAGCCCGTTTTCGGGATCGGCCTCGCGCAGATCGAGGGTGATGGTGGTGCCGGGGCCGTCGCGCTCGGCGTCGCTGATCTCGAAGTTGCCGTCGCCCTTCGAGTACCAGCGCGTCGCCGTCTCTTCGCCGGCGCGGCGGGTGACGACGGTGACCGCGTCGGCGGCCATGAAGCACGAGTAGAAGCCGACGCCGAACTGGCCGATCAGCGCGTCCATGCCCGCCGACTCGCCGACATCGTCGGTCTTGGCCTCGGCCATGCGCCGGGCGAACTCGCGGGTGCCCGAGTGCGCGATGGTGCCCAGATTGCTGATCACCTCGTCGCGGCTCATGCCGATGCCATTGTCTTCGACGATGAGGCGGCGCGGCTCGGTCTCAGCGTGAATGCGGATGCCCAACGCGCGGTTTTCGTCGAGCAGCTCGGGCTGCGCGATGGCTTCAAAACGCAGCTTGTCGAGCGCGTCGGAGCTGTTTGAGATCAGCTCGCGCAGGAAGATCTCCTTGTGGCTGTACAAGGAGTGAATCATCAGATCGAGAAGCTGCCGGGCTTCGGACTTGAAAGCGTGAACTTCGGGCTGGCCGGACACGAGGAACGCTCCTTTTGCGCGTGTTGCGCCTTCGGGTTGCCGTGGTCGGCGGGAACTGTAAGAACACGACTCGATTCCGCAAGGGAGAATCCGACCATGATTCAGGCGCATGACGGGGCGCGGCCCGAGATCGACGCGAGCGCCTTCGTTCACCCGACGGCCGTGATCATCGGCCGCGTGCGCCTTGGGGCCGATGTGAGCATCTGGCCGAACACCACGCTGCGCGGTGATGAGGGCGCGATCACGATCGGCGAAGGCACCAATATTCAGGATGGCACCACGTTGCATATGACCGGCGGGCTGTCCGAGACCGTGGTCGGCCGCCGGGTGACGGTGGGGCATAACTGCATCCTGCATGGCTGCATCATCGAGGACGACGTGCTGATCGGCATGGGATCGATCGTGATGGACAACGCGCGGGTTGGCGCGGGCAGCTATGTCGGCGCCGGCACGCTGATCACCGCGGGCAAGGTCATCCCGCCCGGCAGCCTGGCTTTTGGCAACCCGATGCGCGTCGTGCGGCCGGTCAATGAACGCGAGCGCGAGTGGATCGCGCATGCCTGGTCGCATTACATCGAGAACGCGCGGAAGTATCAGGGCGTACCCGTCGATCCGGGCGCCTCTGGTACGATGACGCCATGACCGCCGCGGATCCCACCCCCATCGCCGAATCGCGCTGCGCCGGCTGGCGATCTTCCCGCTGCCCAACGCGGTGCTGCTGCCCGGCGGCATGATGCCGCTGCACGTCTTCGAGCCGCGCTACCGCGAGCTGGTCGAGAGCGCGCTGGGCGAGGATCGGGTCATGGCCATCGCCACGCTGCGGCCAGGGTACGAGGACGATTACGAGGCGCGGCCGCCGGTCTTCCCCATCATGGGCGCGGGCACCATCGTCGCTGCCGAGAAGCTGGAGGGCGGTCGCTGGAACGTGCTGCTGCGCGGCACCGACCGCGTGCGGTTGCTCGATGAGCTGCCGCCGATGCGCGCGTTTCGCGAGATTCGCGCCGAGCGGGTGCCCGATGTGCCGGTCGCCACCGGGCATGCCCTCGAACACCGCCTGCGTTCGTTGATCGGGCAGCTCGCCGATCAGGCCGAAGACGCGGCGGCGGCGCTGCACCTGATCGCCTCGCATGCCGAAGACGCCGCCGGGCTGTGCAATCTGATCGCGGCCCATGCGTGCTCCGACCCGCATCTGCGGCGCCGGCTGCTCGAAACCGTCGACGTCGAGCGGCGGCTGGAGCTGACCTGCACGCATCTCGGGCGGCTCTTGCTCGAAGTGATGCGGCCGCCCGAGGGCGGGACCGATACGCTGCATTGAGCGTGGGGGTCGGGTCAGCCCGAGGCGCGAATCGCGCGCTGCAGGGCCCAGCTTCGGATGGCTTTGATCTGCTCTGACATTGTCTTGGCCAGCGGCACCATCTTGCCGACTTGCAGGAAGATGTCGTCCTCGGCGAGCGGGCGGCCCTCGGCGTGTGCGTCGATCATGGCGGCGGTGACCGCGGCTTCGATCTCGGCGCCGTTCCAGCCGCGCGTGGCTTTGGCCAGCGTGACCGCGTTGAACTTGTCGGCCTCGACGCCGCGGCGGCGCAGGTGCACGCGGAAGATCTCGGCGCGCTCGCTCTCTTCGGGCAGGTCGATGAAAAAGACCTGATCGAAGCGCCCCTTGCGCAGCAGTTCGGCGGGCAGCAGGTCGATGCGGTTGGCGGTGGCGCCCACAAAAACCTGGGCCGGCTTCTCCTGCATCCAGGTGAGGAAGGTGGCGAAGATGCGCCCCTTCGAGCCGGCGTCGGCGCCCACGCTCTCGGCGCTGATGCCGTTTTCGATCTCATCGATCCACAAGATGGCCGGCGCGACGGCCTCCATCATCAGCAGCGCGCGGCGGAAGCCCTCTTCGGGCGAGCCATGTTCGCCGCTGAAGACCTGCGACATGTCGAGGCGGAACAACGGCAGGTTCCACAGCGAGCTGATCGCCTTGATGGTCAGGCTCTTGCCGCAGCCGGGCACGCCCATGATCAGCACGCCGCGCGGGGCGAGGCCGCGCTCGAGCATGTCTTCGTCTTCGAACAGCGCGCGGCGGCGCTGGAACCAGTCCTTGAGCACGCCGAGGCCGCCGATGTCTTCGATGGCCCAGCGCTGCGGCACGTATTCGAGCACGCCGTCCTTGCGGGCGAGCTGCGCCTTCTGGTTCTGCAGCGCGATGAGCACCGCTTCGTCGATCTGTTCGCGGCCGTGCAGCGCGAGGTGCAGGCCGTGGCCGGCTTCGGTGAGCGTCAGGCCGCGCATGGCGGTGACCAGGTGGATGCGCTGCTCGGGCGTGACGGTCTGGTTGGCGGCGGTCAGGTGGCGGTCGAGCGTTGCGTCGAGCTCGGGCGCGGCGGGCAGCGGGAAGTCGACCAGCACCACGTCTCGGCGCAGCTCGGTCGGCAGGCGCAGGCGAGGGCCCTGCAAGAACAGCAGCCGCGGGGTGTTGACCAGCATCGGCCGCAGGTCGCGCAGCGTGCGCACCGTACGCGGGTCGTCGAAGTGCGCATGCAGGTCGCGGAAGAGGTAGATCGCGGCGTCCTTGCGCCCGGCGACGGCGGCGAGGGCGCGCAGGGGGTTGCTCGTCTCGGCGACCACGCCGTCCGGGCCCACGAGGCCGCGGGTGACGCTCCAGGTGAAGACCGGGACCGGCCGCCCGAAGCGGCTGCGCGCGATCTTCTGCACCGCCGCTTCGACGCGATCCTCTTCGTACGAGTCGATGGCGATGATGGGATAGCGGGCGATCAGCGCGGGGCGCAGCGCTTCTGCCCCCGCGTTTTCATTGCTCAATTCGGCGATTCTCCCAGCCGGCTGACCTGCTCGTCGGCGGCGCGTGACCAGGGCGTGCGCACGTCATGGGCCCGGGCGAGGCGAACGGCGGCACCAAAATGCTCCAGGGCCACCTGGCCGGCGCGACTGGCTTCGGCGGCGCGCTTCGGATCGGCGCGCAGGCGGTCGGCGAGCGCCTGCTGCAAGACCCCGCGGCGATAGGTGGCAGCCACACGCCAGCGCGGATCGTCGAGCGCGCTGACCCGGGCGTAGGCGGCGTCGAGCGCGTCGAACTCGGTCCGCATCGCGGTCAGATCGGCGTGCGCAGCGTCGAGGGCGGCGAACTGGCGCTCGGCGAGCAGAAAGCGGGCCTCAGCGACGGCGGGCAGGGCCTCGGCCGCGACCGGGTCGATGTCGGCCGCTTGATGCAGGGCGACCTCGGCCTCATCCGGCCGCTTGAGCGCGTCGAGTGCGCGACCGCGGGTCACCGAACAGAAGGCGGCCTGCGCGTCCAGCCGGGGCGAGGTGCAGCCGGCGAGGCCCTCGTCGAGCACGGACAGGGCGGTCCCGGGTTCGCCGGCGTCGAGCCGTGCGGCGGCGAGACGAACACGAAGCTCGGCCTCAAGGGCGCTTGTCGGCGGGTGCGTCGGCGCTTCGATCATCGCCGCAAAGACGGCAGCCGCTTCGCCGGGCTGGCCCAGCTCGGCCAGCGCGCGGGCGAGCAGGTGGTTCTGCTGCTCGACCAGCGCGGCGCCGCCCAGACCGCGCAGGTAATTGGCGGCGTGGCGGCGGCCGTCGGGCTGGTGGGCGAAGGC
>JAGQJJ010000001.1 GCA_020430675.1 Myxococcales bacterium | reverse complement strand
TCTCAACAGCACGCTGTTCAACCGCGCCGACGAGCGCAATCCGCTGCGCGACGCGCATTTTGTCTTCGTGCCGTACTGCACCGCCGACGCCTTCCTTGGCGATCGGGTCGCCGACTTGACCGGCGGCCTGTTCAACAGCGACCACCGGCAGGCCCACTTCGCTGGCGCGGCCAATATTCGCGCCTATCTGCGCCGCCTCGCGCCCACCTTCCGCGACGTCGACCACATCGTGCTCGGCGGCTCAAGCGCCGGCGGCTTCGGCGCAGCGGGCAACTGGTATGCGGTCAAAGAAGCGTTCCCGAACGCGCGGGTCGACCTGCTCGACGACTCGGGCCCGCCGCTCGAACCCGATGGCGACCTGTGGCAGACCTGGCAGGCGGCCTGGGGCGTCAAGTTCCCCGAGGGCTGCACCGGCTGCGAGCGCCGCGTCACCGCGATGGTCGACTTCGCCCGCGAACGCCTGCTCGGCCAGGGCCGCATGGGCCTGATGAGCTACCGCCGCGACACGATCATCTCGACGTTTTTCAGCCTGCTGCCCATCGTCTTCGAAGAGCGCCTCTCGGGCCTCGCCGACCTGTTCGACCTGGAGGATGACGCGCAGTACTTCCTGGTTCCGGGTCGGCTGCACACCTTCCTGATCATCGGCTTCGACCAGATCGAGAGCGAGACGCACCTGCCGCTCTGGCGCTGGATCGAGCAGATGATCGAGGGCGACCCCGATTGGGGCAGCTACCGGCAGTAAGGGCTTGTGCAGAAACAACTCGAGCGACCGAGGGCGCCGATGCGCGTGCGCAGAGCCTGCGCGCCCACAGGCCGCAACGAAGGCGCACCAGGAGGTGCGTCGAGGCGGCGGCCGCGGACGTAAGCGGCTCTGCGGTCTGGCAGACGACAACGCGGACGGTCGAACGTCGATCCACCGCGCGGCTGGTTCCACCGCGCGTTGCGGGCCGGTATCGTAGCGCGACTCGGCCATGGAGAACGTCGTTGCCGCACCCGCTCGATCTGTTCGTGTCCCGACACCGGCTCGGCCCCGACGCGCGCGCTGAGCTGGAGCAGATGGTGGCTGATGCGTCGAGCGGCGCCTGGTCGGCTCGGCCCGCGTCGCCCGATGATCCCGAGACGCCCTGGTCGGTGTCGGCGTTGGCGGCCGAGGCTGCCGGTCCCCCGGCGATCGGTGGGGACACCGTGGCGACCGTCGCCAGCCTCGTGAGCGAGCATTCGGCGGCGATGGCCCCGGCTCGGACGACGCGCGCTTCGACCCCGCCGGGGCCGGCCTTCTCCGATCGTTATCTCGATCAGGGCCCGCTGGGCGCGGGCGGCATGGGCGAGGTGCGCCGGGTCTACGACCGCTACCTGGCCCGCTCGGTGGCGCTCAAGCGCCTGCACTGGAAGCTGGTTGAAGACGAGCGGTGCCGGACGCGCTTCGAGGCCGAGAGCACCATGACCGCCGGTCTGGAGCACCCGGGCATCGTGCCGGTCTACGATCGGGGCGTACTGCCCGACGGCAGCCCTTGGTTCACCATGAAATGCGTGCGGGGGCGCACCTTGACCCAGGCGGCGGCCGAGGGCGCGCCGACCGAGGCGCTGGTCGAGGCCTTCTTGGGGGTCTGCGACGCCATGGCCTACGCGCACGCGCGCAAGGTGGTGCACCGCGACCTCAAGCCGAGCAACGTCATGGTCGGCGAGTTCGGTGAGGTGCTGGTGATGGACTGGGGCCTCGCCCGCCGGCTCCACGACGCCGCCGGGCCGCTCGATCCGCTCGCCCCGGTGGGCGTTGATATCGACCCCGAACGGCCCGATCTCACCGGCTTCGACGACCTGCTGGGCACGCCGTCGTTCATGCCGCCCGAGCAGATCAGCCGACGGTTCGGTGAGATTGGCCCGCCGAGCGACGTGTATGCCCTGGGCGCGACGCTCTATCGGCTGCTCGCCAGGCGCAACGCCTTCCCCGGCACGCCCCGGGAGATGTGGCGCGCCCTCCTCAGCGGTGCGCCGCCCACGCTCGATGGCGGCCCGCCTGGGCTGCGGCCGATCGTGGCGCGATGCCTGGCCCTCGACCCGCGCGGTCGTTATCCCGACGCTGCGGCGCTCGCGGTTGAGGTGCGGCGCTGGCTCGACGGCGAAGTGAACCGCGCCCGAGCCTCGGAGCTCACCGCCGACGCCATGCGGCTGCGGCCGCTGGCGCGCAGCCTGCGCGCCGAGGCGGCACACCTTGAGGATGAGGCGCATGCGGTCCTCGGGCCGTTGCCGCCATTTGCGCCGGTCGAGCAGAAGGCGCCGGGGTGGTCGTTTGAAGATCGCGCGGCAGAGAAGCTGCGCGAGGCCCGACTGGCCGATGTGGCCTACCTGCAGGCGCTGCGCAACGCGCTTGAGATCGACCCCGGCCTGCCCGAAGCCCGCCAGGCGCTCAATGCGCATTACCGGGGCCAGTTGGTGCGCGCGGAGCGCCGGCGCGATGGTGACAGCGCCGCCGAATACGCCGCCTTGCTCAAGGCGCACGACGACGCGGGCAACGCCGAGTGGCTGCGGGGCGACGGCAGTCTGACCTTGCTGACCGACCCGCCGGGCGCGTCGGTCAAGCTGTACCGCTACGTCGAGCAGCAACGGCGCCTGGTGCGCCAGTTCGACCGGGCGCTGCCTTCGACGCCGTTTGTCGAGGTGCCGTTGGCGATGGGCTCATGGCTGCTGCGCATCGAAGCGCCGGGGCACCATCCGGTCGACTACCCGGTCAACATCGAGCGAACGGGCCATTGGCATGGCATACCGCCGGGCGGTGCGGCCCCGCATGCCATCTGGCTGCCGCCCCAGGGCGCGCTCGGCCCCGGCGAGTGCTACGTGCCCGCCGGGTGGTTCATCAGCGGCGGCGATGCCGAAGCGCCCGACGGCCTCGCCCGCCGACCGATCTGGCTCGATGGCTACATCATCCGGCGGTCGCCGGTCACCAACGCCGAGTACCTCGATTTCATCGAGCGCCTGGCGGCGGAGGGGCAGCTCAGCCAGGCTCGAGCGATGCACCCCCGCGCCGAGGTCGGCCGGCGGCAGGAGGTGCCCTCGGCGTTGGTCGAACGCGGGCCGAGGCGATGGTCGCTCGGGGTGGCTTTCGGCGCGCCGCTGAAGCCCGATGCGCCGGTCGTCGGCGTCGATTGGTACTGCGCCGATCGCTTCGCCGCCGCGGCCGGGTCAGGCTGGCGGCTGCCCCACGAGTGGGAGTGGGAGAAGGCGGCCCGCGGCGTCGACGGTCGGCGCTATCCGTGGGGCGACCGCTTCGATCCCACCTTCGCCCGGGTCGATGGCTGCCGGCCGGGCCCCAACGCGATCGGCCCCGTGGCCGAGATGCCGTTCGACACCAGCCCTTATGGCGTGCGCGACCTGGGCGGCAACTCGCGCGACCTGTGCCTCAATGTCTACGAACGCAAGGGGCCCGCCGCGCCCGACGGCCGACCCGCGATCGAGCGACCGAGGCCGACCGACCAGGACTTCATGATCATCCGCGGCGGCTCCTATGTCAGCCGACCCAGCTTCTGCCTCACCGCCACCCGCTTCGGGCTGCCGCCCGACCGCGTGCTGAGCGGCGTCGGTTTCCGGCTGGCGCGCTCGATCGACGCCCGCGGGTGACGCGGCTCGCCCGGGCGATGCGCGCGCCTAATGGGGCTTCACGTCGACGGTGTACCAGGTGCCCGAGGTCAGCTCGGTCGGTGACTTGGCCTTCCGCCACATCAGCGTCTCGTCGGAGAACGTGGCGATGGTGCCGCCCGGGTTCTGGCCGATATAGGTATAGGTCGTCGACCCCTTGACGGCGTTCGTGGCGCTGTAGCCCACCAGCTTCCAGATTTCGAAGGCGCCGTCGGGGGTCTTGGTCTGGGTTGACGGCGCGGTCGAGAGGGTCATGAGCGGGAACGTCAAGGTGCCCGACGGCGGGCACGGCGTCGTGGAGGCGATCGTGCCCTTGCAGACCATCGTGAAGTCTTCTTCGGGCACGCCGTGGGTCCAATACTCGGTGTTCTGCGCCCAGCCCGCGCTCACGCCAGACCCGGCGATGTACAGCGTGCCGAGCAGCTTGCCATCGCCCGCCCGCAGGTCATACTCCACCACCTTGCCCTCAAGCCCCGGGTAGATCTCGAACGACGCCCGCTCGCGCTTGCGCCGGGGGCTGACGTCGAAGAAGTCCGCCATGTCGTCCGAGTCGTCCGCCTGAGCCGCGGACGCCTGGGCCATCAGGCCCGGCAGCAGCGGCTGGTGGAAGCGTTCGGGCGCCGCGAACAGCATCGGCGACTGCGGCGCCGCGATGGCATCGAGCAGCGCGCGCGTGCGGTGGTGCAGATCGGCCGGCGTCAGCGCGCTCGCGCCTTCCAGGGCGCCGAACCGGCCGAGCAGGGTGTTGACCGCCCAACTGAACGCGCCGCGGCGCGCCCCGCCGATGTCGATGACCTGGGCCTGCTCGTCGGGCGCGCCCGCGGTCATCACCAGCGCGCCGATCTCGGTCAGGCGCACGTCGGACGGCCCGGCCGGCGCGCCGGTCGCGGCCGGGATCGCGCCGCGACCGGCGTCGACGAATGCCAGCACCGCCGGCTCGGGGCCATCGAAGCCGTCGGCCCCGCCGCGCATCGCGTCGCACAGCCGACCCACGATCTGCGCCAGCGACACCAGCCGGGCCGGATCGCCGGCAAAATCAGCCACTGCCAGCCGCGTGCCCTCGCCCGCCTTGCCCGCCGCCGCGTGGCCGCTCCACGCCAGCAGCACCCGGGCGTCGGGATCGCCGTCGACCGCCTTGATCAACGCCGTGAGCGCAGCCGCGAAGCCGGCATGGTCGGCGCTGAAGAGCCGCGCCCGCTCTCCCCCCTCGCCGAGCGCCGCGGGCGCAAGCTGCGGGGAGGTGGCGATCACCACCCGCTCGGGCGGCAGCGCCCACTGGCGGGTCGTCGCCCACCAGGCCTTCGCGTCGTTGACCGCGCCCCGATCACCGAGGCGGGCGTCGGCGTAGTCGTCGAGCCCGATAAACAGCCCGTACCACTTCACTTTGCGGCCCTCGATCACGCTTTTCCTCCCCCCATTGAAGTCATCAGCAGCGACCGACGGTCGCGCTCACTGGCCATCGTCGTCGCCGGCGCGTTTGGGCCAGCGCACGACGATGTACTTCTCGTCGACGACGGGCTCGCCGCCGACGCGCGGATCGGGTGATTTGTCGCCGATCCACCAGACCGTGATGGCGCGCAGCTGCTGGCCCGGCGGCAGATGCAGGCGTTGCAGCCGGGTGTTGCGCAGCCACGAGATCAGCCCCGGGCGATAGGCGCTGTTGCGCTTGCCGGCCAGTCGCGAGCCATAGGTGCCCCAGAACTGGCCGCGGAAGCCGCCGTGGTACATCCACTCGGCGCGCAGGGCTTCGAAGCGCGGGGCCTCGCCGGTCTGCGGGTCGACATGGGTTCCATCGGGCAGCTCGGCGTCGATGACCAGCCAGCCATCGCGTTTGGGCGCGTCGGGGGCAAACATGCTCCAGCCCTGAAACCACCGCCCGTATTGCACGATGGCCCGCGCCCATGTCGGCTGGTGGTGCTCGATGTGCAAGTGCCGGCGAACGAAGCGGTTTTCGATGAGCATCTGGCTGGTGGTCGCCGCCATGCAGGCGAGCAGCACCGCGTTGGCCAGCACAAAGCCGGTGCGGCGCACGAGGCGGCCGGCGGCGCTCTCGATGTGCACCTCGCCCACCTCGCCTTTGGGCTTGTTCAGCCCGCAGACGCCCATGCCCAACGCGGCGCTGACCAGATGGCGGCGCGCCGAAAAGGCCCGATAGCCGCGCAACGACAGGGCGCTGATGCCGGGCACCCACGCGATCCAGGCCACGAGGCGGCCGAGCGGCACCGCGGCGAGCAGGCGCGCGATGGCGCGGTGATGCGTCCAGACGCGCTGGCCATCGGTGACGATGATGGTCACCTCGCTCTCGGCCTCGAAGCGCTCTTGCGTATATCCCGGCGGCAGCGGCGCGTCGGCGAAGCGGGGCAGCCACGTGATCAGGCCCAGGCGATCGAGCCGCGCGCCGGTGCGCGCGCTCAGGTGGCAGACGCCGCAGTCGCTGTCGTACCACGCCTGCACCGGCGGGCCGGCCAGCCGGCGCAGCGCGCGGCGCAGAAGCTCGATGTCGGCGGCGTCGATGAGCAGCAGGTAGCCCACGATCATCGTCGGCGAGAACAGGCCCACATCGGTCATCAGGAAGATGCCGCCGTGCAGCCCGATCAGGCTGATGATGGCCACCCGCCGACACCACTTCGTCGCGATGGGGCTGAAGAACAGAAACGGCGCCGCGCCCTCGATGACCAGCGTGCCCCACGTCATCGCCTGGGTCATCCACAGCGGCCACGACTCGCGCACCCACAGCCCGAACGGGGTCACGATGCGGTCCTGTTGCAGCACCCACGCGATGCAGGTGCCGTCCATCCAGGTCGGGCCGCCCTTGTGCACGGTGTTGAAGAAATAGATGACGCCGTACTGACAGAGCACCGCAAAGACGGCAAGCGACCAGACGCGCGCCCGGTCGGGCGGCGGCGCGTCGTTGAGGGCGTCGGGGCCCTCCTTGCGCTCGCGCAGGCTGCGGAAGAACGCGTCGACGCTGAAGCGACGGCCCAGGGGCAGCGCCAGCGTCCACAGCCACCACAGGTTCATCACCACGTCGCCGCCGTTCTCGAGCATCACATTGCGGGCGTGAATGCTCAGCATTCCCAGCATCGCCAGGACGTGGAAGAACTTCGTGCGCCAGCCGAGGGTGAAGAAGACGAGGCAGATCAGGGTGAGCGCAAAAAAGACCGCCACCTCGCCCGGATGGCTCAGCGCCAGCAGCAGGCTGAAGGTGAACTCGCCGTGCGGGCGGTACAGCGAGAAATGGTTCGCGAGCACCCCGGCGTTGCTGTAGAAGACCTCGACAAAGGGCAGGCGCCGGACGACGTCCCACATGCAGAGCAGGCCAAACGCGATGCGAAACAGGCCAAGCGCGCGCGGGTCGGCCGAGAACCAGGCCCGGGCGACAGCGCGACCGGCGCGGCGCAGGGCCGAACCCGAGGCGGGATCCGGCGTCTCCATCGGGTTCAGCCGAGCAGGGCGTGAAAGGCGATGGCCGGGACCTTGGCGAAGCCGGGCGCCGATTCAAGCGCCAGCATCGCCCGCGCCACCTTGTCGGTGCGCTTGTGGGTCACGAACCACGGCGGCTTGGGCGTGACCCGGAACGGGCCGCGGATGACGCTCTTCTGCGGGCGGTCGAAGAGGAAGGTGTTGTGCACCACCCCGATGCCGCTCTGGATGTCATCGAGCGTATGGCCCGGCCACGCGCCCCAGGTGGTGCTGCCGAGCGCGTAGCTCAGCGCCGGCCAGTGGTTCACGCCGACGCTGCCATACTCCAGATCGCCGATGGCCTCATCGAGCGCGTCGCCAAGCGCCTCGGCGGTGCGCGGGTGCACGATGACGCAGGCGTTGAGGGTGCCCCAGAGCGTCTCATTGCAGAAGCGCACCGCGTTGGCCAGGAACTCCCTGGCGTCGGCGCCCGGCAGCGCGGTCTGGGCGGTGATGCCGCAGAACGACTCGTCGGTGAAGGCCATATCATCGGCCTTCGCGGCGGGCACGTCGGGGATGAGCGTCCACGGCAGCACGCCTTCGCTGCGCGGGCCGATGGGCTGCGCCTGCGGGTGGGCGCCGACAAACTTCTCGTAGCGATCGGCCGCGCCCGGGTAATAGGCGCGCCGCTGCGGGATCGCGGCGAGCACCGCGCGCAGCATGTCCATGAAGGCGCGCTTCTGCGGCCACGCTTCGTGCAGCACGATGACCTTGGCCGCGTTGCAGTTGAAGCCGCCGTTATTGGCCATCTGCGTGGCCACGTTCTCGGCGTGGAAGCGCAGGTCCGACTCGGTCCACGGGCCGGGCACGATGATCACCGGGCTGACGTTGCCCAGCTCGCTGGTGATGCGCTTGTGGTTGAGCGGCCGGTTCTTGGCCTTGCGCTCGCGCCCCTCGGCGCCGCCGCCGAAGACGATGGCGTCATGGGTCTTGTCGCTGCCGGTGATGTGCACCTCGTCGATGCGCGGGTGCTGGCAGAGATAAGCGCCCACATCGGCCCCGCCGTACGCCGTGCGCACGAAGCCGTCGCGGATCAGCTCGGCGAACGACTCCTCGACAAACGGCCCGAGGTAATCGTTGACCGGGTTGAACTTGAGCAGGCACACCTGCCCCTCGGCGAACAGCTTGTGCACCATGTCGAGCGGGCCGATGCTGGCCACGTTGCCCGCGCCGAGCACCAGCGCAACCCGGCCTTCGCCGCCATTGCCGCGGTAGAAGCCGGCCATCTCTTCCGGCAGCGTCTCCGGGGTGACGCCCGGCTCCATCCACACCTCGGCGGAAAAGCCGCTGAACGTCAGCTTGTCGAGCGTCGACAGCGGGAAGACCTGCACCGCCGTCTGGCCGTTGCGCGTGCGCAGCCCGTCCTTCGGGAGCTGCGGCGACCCGTGGCGCTCGATGTCTTCGAGCGTGCGGATGAGCAGGCGCAGCGTGCGGATGATGATGACCGGGCCGCCGAAGTACTCCTCGCCGACCAGCGCGGAGCCCGGATCGATGCCCTTGGCGGCGATGGCCGCCTGCACCTGACGATGGGCCACCGCCTCGGTGCCTTTCAGAAGGCCGCGCAGATACTCGATCCGGCGGCCGATGGGGAGCTGGGCCCAGGCGTCTTTGTTCGCCTGCAACGTCTCGATGTCTCGATCGAGGCTCGCGGTGTCCATCGCGCCTCCTCTGCCGTGCGGTCGCGGCATTCTACTCCGATTACGGGTTGAGTCCACCGGTCCGGCGAGGCCTCAGCGGCGCAGCAATCCGCGCGCCTTGACCGGTTTGATCGCCGCCGGCGGGCGGCTCGACGGGATGTAGCCGTCGTAGAGCGGCACCGAAAAGGCCTGCGCGGCGCGGCGCATCTCGTCATCGAGCGTCCACAGGGGCAGGCCCTCGCGAATGCACAGCGCCAGCAGGTAATGGGAGAGCGCGGAGACAAACAGGCCGCGCTCGCGCAACGTGAAGCCGATATCGCCCGCCGCCAGCCAGCCGCCCTGGCTCTCGGGCAGCGTCGGGCACTCGATGGCAAAGGTGCGCACCCGCTCGGCGCGGTGGTCGTCTTCGACCTCGGAGAGCAACTGCGCAAACAGCATGCCCGGCGCGGTGACGCGCTGATGGCGGCGCAGCTCGTGAAACGCGGCCTGCACGCGCGGGATCGTGCCATCGAGGGCGTGGGCCCAGATGGTCAGATCGGCGATCACCAATTGCAGCGAGTCGTGCATCGGTTCGCATTGAAACGCGAGGGGATCGCGCCGTAAAGGGGCAAGCGAGTTCAGTCGTTGAGGCGCAGGGTCAAGCCGCCGCCGTCGTAGCGGCCATCGCTCGGATCGAGATCCCAGCCGATGCCAAACGTGATGTGCACCTTCGGGCCAAGCTGCAGGGCGCAGCGGGTGAGCAGGCGGTGGTCGCTGCCGCCTTCGCGTTCGCCGGGCGGGCCGATCAACAAACGGTCGCTGCGCATCAGGCCCACTTCGAGGCCGACGACGGTCGACGGCATCCAGATCGCCCGCGCGCTGCTCAGCCAGCGCACGTCGCCGCCCTCGCCGGCCTTCGCGCCGATCGTGTTGTCGAGCCAGCCCTCTTCCACGGTGCGCTGCACGGCGGCTTCGAGGCGCACCGGGCCGGGCAGCGCCGCCAGCACGTAGCCCCGCGCGCGGGTCGAGGCTTCGTCGACCGCGACATCGCGCGTCGGGTCGGCATCGCCCTCGCGAGAGAATTGCGCGCGGATTGCCTCGACGCTGATGCCGGCGGTGACCGGGCCCTCGGCCGGCCGCCATTCGACCAGTCCGGCGCCGAGCCAGGCCGAGCGATCGCGGCGAAAATCCTCATCCGGCGACTCGGGGTGCCAGACGCGCAGCGGCGCCGAGAGCACGCGGCCGCCGTAAAGCTCGAAGCGCACGCCGAAGAAGCGCGCCGATTGCAGCTCGATGGCCAGCGCCAGCGGCGCGCCCTGCTGGTCGAGGTGCTCGCTGAGCTCCAGATCGCGGCCCTCGGCGAGCGCGTAGCTGGCGTCGATGAAGGGGTCGAGCGCGGCGAGGCGCAGGCGGACCTCGCCCCAGTCGGCGTGGCGCGCGCCCACGACCAGGTTCAGGTCGCTGTCCTCCTTCTCCCAACGCGGGAAGAAGTCGAGGCGCACAAAGAGGGGCAGGCCGGCGATCGCGTCATGGCCCAGCGAGAAGGTCACCAGCGTGCTCTGAAAGGCCCGATCGCTGCGCCGATCGAGGCGCAGCGCGGCAAACCCCGCCTCGCCGAAGCCCGCCCGGGCGCGGAGCTGGGTCTCTTCGGCCAGGGTGAACTCATTGATGCTCTGCACGCGCAGCCGGGCGCTGGCCGGCGCGGCGGCAAACTTCGCTTCGTCGGCGAGCAGGAAGCCCGAAGCGGCCAGATCCATCTCGTATTCGGGGTATTGGTACGGGCCCAGATGCTGGAGCAGCGGCCCGTTGGAGTCGGCGCGGCCGCGGCGGTCGAAGATGCGCCGCCAGTGGCCTTCCCAGGCGTCGTCGAGCGTGAAGCTGCCCGGATCATCGGCGCGCGCGGCCGGCGCGGCGCAGATCAGGCCGACGGCGAACAACGCCGCCAGGGGCCGCATGTCAACGCGCGGCGAGGGCGCGGGCGAGGCGGCTGCGGTGCAAGGTCGGCGCGTCGATGGTCAGCGGGGCCGGGCCCATGCGCCCGAGGCGGGCGATCAGGGTCGGCGCGCTGGTCAGGCGCGTCGAGATCACGGGCCCGTCGAGCACCCGCAGGCGCAGATCGACCTCGGCGCTGCCATGGCGCACGGCGCGGCTCTCTTCGAGCATCGCTCCGCCCACCGCCAGCAGCGGGGCGGCCTCGACCGCTGGCGCCGAGCGCGGCGCGGCGCCGATGGCCAGCAGCCCGCAGGGCAGGGCGTGCACGGCGCGGCGCGGGCGAATGGGCTCCTTGAGGGGCAACAGCGCTTCACGCTGCGCGCCCTCGGTCGCGGTGGCCGCCGCCGCCGGGCCGGTGGCCCCGCCGGCGATGAGCGCCGCGATCGCGATCGTCTTCAGGAGGGTCTTGCTGCTCATGGGTAAGACTTATCCCACATCTCGGCACATGCCAAAAATTTGCGCGCGATTTTCGCCGCGCCCGGTGCTACGAGGATGAGCGCAAGACAGGGAGACAGCATGCGCGTCCTCATCGCCGACAAGCTGCCCGACTCGGCCCGCACCGAGCTGCAGGCCCACGGGCTGGAAGTGGTCACGAAGTCGGGCGCCGCCGACGCCGCGCTGGCCGCGGCGCTGACCGAGGTCGACCCCGACGTGCTGGTGGTGCGCTCGACCAAGGTCAAAGCCGCGCATTTTGCCGCCGCGCCTTCGTTGCAGCTCGTCGTGCGCGCCGGCGCCGGGGTGAACACCATCGACCTCGACGCCGCGTCGAGCCGCGCGGTCTTTGTGACCAATTGCCCGGGCATGAACGCGGTCGCGGTCGCCGAGCTGACGATCGGCCACCTGCTCAACGCCGACCGCCGCATCGCCGACAATGTGGCCACGCTGCGCGACGGGCAATGGGCAAAGGGCGAGTTCAGCAAGGCCTCGGGCCTGAAGGGGCGCACGCTCGGCGTGCTCGGCTGCGGCGCCATCGGCCGCGAGGTCATCCGCCGCGCGCAGGCCTTCGAGATGCACGTCGTCGCCTGGTCGCCGCGGCTCGACGAGGCCCGCGCCAAGGCCCTGGGCGTGCGGCGCTGCGACTCGGCCATCGACGTGGCCCGCGCCTGCGACGCGCTGACGGTGCACGTCGAGCTGACCCCGACGACGCGCGGCCTCATCGGTGAGGCCATCTTCGACGCGCTGCGCCCCGGCGCGGTGTTCATCAATACCAGCCGCGGCGAGGTGGTCGACGAAGAGGCGCTCGCGCGGGCCATCACCGAGAAGAAGCTGCGCGCCGGCCTCGATGTTTTCGACGGCGAACCGACGGCCGACGGCGAGTGGAAGCCTTCGCTGGCCAGCCTGCCCGGGGTCTACGGCACGCATCATATCGGCGCCTCGACCGCCGAGGCTCAAGAGGCGGTCGCCGCCGAGGCGGTGCGCATCATCCTCGAGTTCGCCGCCACCGGCAGCGCGCCCAATGTGGTCAACCTGGCCGAGCACACCCCGGCGACGCATCTGCTCGTCGTGCGCCATCAGGACAAGGTCGGCGTGCTCGCCGGCCTGCTCGAAGCCCTGCGCGACGGCGGCATCAACGTGCAGCGCATGCAGAACATAATCTTTTCGGGCGACGAGGGCGCCGCCTGCGCGCGCATCCAAATCGAAGGCGCGCTCGACGCCGCGTTGCTCGATCGGGTGCGCGCTGACGCGGCCATCTATGATGTCAAGGTGGTGACCCTGACCGAATGACGCGGCCCGCCGGGGACGCGGAGCATCGGATCTGCGAGGATCGAGGAGGCACCGATGAAGATGACCCTGCCGCTGGTGCGCGATTACATGGCGACCCGGGTGACGACCCTGACCCCCGAGGTGAACATCCTCGACGCGGTCGATCTGCTGGTCGAGCAGCAGATCTCCGGCGCGCCGGTCGTCTCGGAGGGCCGTCTGGTCGGCATGCTGAGCGAAAAGGACTGCCTGCGCCTGCTCTCGAAGGGCCGCGAGAGCGACGCCGACGTGCCCACCGGCACCGTCGGGGACTATATGGTGACCGATGTGCGCACCATTCCGCCCGACATGGACATCTACTACGTCGCTGGTCTGTTCCTGAACAACCCCTACCGGCGCTACCCGGTGGTCGACGACGGGGTGGTCGTGGGCCAGATCAGCCGCCGTGACGTGCTGCGGGCCATCCAGGCGTTTGTGCCCCGCGAGTGATCGGCGACCCCTCGACCGGAGAGGCTGCCCGCCGTCATGCAAGCGCTCGCCCCCTTTCGCCGCATCGTCGCCCTCGCTCGCCCCGAGGTGCGCACGCTGGTCATCGCCACCGTGGCCCTGCTCATCACCTCGGGCCTGGGCCTGGCCTACCCGCTGATCGTGCAGCGCATCGTCGACGGCGTGCTGCAAGGCGGCGGCGTGCCGGTGGTCACGCGCTACTCGCTGCTGCTTCTGGTGCTCTTCGCCGCGACTGCGATCTTCACCGCGGTGCGCATGTACTTCTTCACCGTCGCCGGCGAGCGCATCGTCACCAGGCTGCGGCAACGGCTCTACAGCAGCCTGGTGCAGCAGGAGATCGGCTTCTTCGATGCCCATCGAACCGGTGAGCTGACCAACCGCCTCGCCGCCGACACGACGGTCGTGCAGAACGCGGCCACCGTGAACATCTCGATGCTGCTGCGCTACCTGTTCCAAGCGATCGGCGCGGTGGCCATCCTGATGCTGACCTCGTGGCGGCTGACGCTGGTCATGCTGGCGCTGGTGCCGGTCGCGGTGGTCGGCGCGCTGTTCTACGGCCGCTTCGTGCGCAAGCTGTCGCGCCAGGTGCAGGACGCGCTGGCCCGGGCGACGGAGGTCTCGGAAGAGACGCTCGGCGGCATCCGCACCGTGCGCGCGTTTGCCCGCGAAGCCGCCGAGAGCGCGCGCTACGCCGAGCGCGTCGAAGAGTCGTTCCGCCTCGCGCGCCACCGCGCCCGGGTCAACGCGGTCTTTGGCGCCATCGCGTCGTTTGCCGGCTTCGGGGCGATCAGCGGCGTGCTGTGGTACGGCGGCGTGCTGCTCGCCGAGGGCCGCATGTCGATGGGCGAGCTGACCTCGTTTTTGCTCTATACCTTCTCGGTGGCCTTTGCGATCGGCGCGCTCGGCTCGCTCTACCAGGACTTCCAGCGCGCCATCGGCTCCAGCGAGCGCATCTTCGAGCTGATCGAGCGCGTGCCACAGGTGGTCTCGGGCACCGAGCGCCCGGCGGCGGTGCGCGGCGAGGTGCGCTTCGACGGCGTCGACTTCGCCTACCCCACCCGCAGCGACGTGCCGGTGCTGCAAGGCGTCGACCTGAAGCTCGCGCCCGGCGAGGTGGTGGCGCTCGTCGGCCCCTCGGGTGGCGGCAAATCGACCATCGCCGCGCTGCTCTCGCGCTTCTATGACCCCGACCGCGGCGAGGTGCGCCTCGACGGCGTCGACCTGCGCACCCTCGACGCCGACTGGCTGCGCCATCAGGTGGGCGTGGTCTCGCAAGAGCCCATCCTGTTCGCCGCCTCGATTCGCGAGAACATCATGTATGGCAAGCCCGACGCCGACGAAGCCGCGGTGCGACGCGCGGCCGAGGCGGCCAACGCGGCGGTTTTTGTCGAGAAGCTGCCCGGCGGCTACGACACCGAGGTCGGCGAGCGCGGCGTGCGGCTCTCGGGCGGGCAGAAACAGCGCATCGCCATCGCGCGCGCCCTGCTCGAAGACCCGCCGATCCTGGTGCTCGACGAGGCCACCAGCGCGCTCGACGCCGAGTCGGAGCACCTGGTTCAAGAAGCGCTCGGCCGCTTGATGGCGGGGCGCACGACGCTGGTCATCGCCCATCGCCTCTCGACGGTGAAGTCGGCCGACCGCATCGTGGTGATCGACGGCGGTCGGGTGGTGCAGAGCGGTTCGCACGGCGCGCTGCTCGCCGATGGCGGCCTTTATCGTCAGCTCGTCGAGCGCCAACTGGCCGCTTGATTGGCGCCAAAAGCCCGGCTCGCGGTATCACCAACGAAGAGGGGGACCATGGTTTACCTGCTGCCCGTCTTCGAACGCCTCTCGCGCCGCCGGCTCTACCGCAAGGGCATGCGCAGCGTCGCCGTGCCCACGCCCGAGGGCCGGCTGCACAGCTATGAGGGCCGCGGCGATTCAGCGGGCCCGCCGATGGTGATGCTGCATGGCATCGGATCGAGCGCCACCGCCTACGCCGCCCTGCTCGCGCGGCTGCGCCCCCACGCTTCGGTCCTGTGGGCGCCCGACCTGCCCGGCCATGGCTTCAGCGATCCGGTCGTCGGCGAGCCGCGCTTCGAAGAGCTCTACCAGCGCGTCGCCCGGGCCATCGACGCGCGCTTCGACGCGCCGTTTGTGCTCATCGGCACCTCGCTCGGCGGCGGGCTGGCGTTGCGCTACGCCATCGAACGGCCCGAGAAGGTCGCGCGCCTGGTGCTCTGCTCGCCCGCCGGGGCGCAGATGTCGGACGCCGCCTTCGCCCAGCTCAAACATACCTTCCGCATGGATCGACGCACGGCGGGCGTCGAGTTTGTCGACCGCCTCTTCGATCGCCCGCCCGTCTATCGGCGCCTGCTCGGGCGCGAGGTGCGCCACCTGCTCGGCCGCCCGCTGGTGCAGCGCCTCGTGCACAACGCCGGCCCGGAAGACTTCCTGTCAGCCGAAGAGGTCGCCGGCCTGCAACCCCCGACGCTGCTGCTCTGGGGCACCGAAGAGCGCCTGCTGCCAGAAGAGTGCCTCGACTGGTTCCGCCAGTACCTGCCCGGCCATGTGCAGATCGAGCGCCCCGCCGGATTCGGGCACTCGGCGCACCTTGAACGCCCCGCGCAGCTTGCCCGCCGCATCGTCGAGTTCATCGACGGCGCATCAGGGGAGTTGTCGTGACCGCCGCCCTCGGGCACCATCGGGTTGACGTTCACCCGCACAAGCCGCTCGTGCCTCGATGCGGCCAAGCGCGAATTGCCGGAGCGAGCATGGCGATCAGGCTGATCACGATCCTCTGGGCGACACTCCTGGCCACGGCCGCCAGCGCCGAGCCCCTGGCCGCGCGGTTTGAACTCGCCGGACAGATCCAGTGGTCGGCCGACGGCCTCGCCGAGTCGATCAAATCGGCCGGCGGCGCGATGATGCTCACCGACAAAGCCCCGGCCCGCACCCGCGAGGTGCCCGGCCTGGCCCGCGGCGCCGACGGGCGTTTGTGGCTCTCGACCCGCAAGCAGCTCGGCGCCATCGGCAAGGCCGGCTTCGAAGCGCTGCCGCTCACCGCGCTCGACGCCCAGCCGACCGAGATCGCCCCGCTGGCCGACGGCGTCATCGTGCTCGGCTCAAACGGCCGCGAGAACGTGCTGGCCCGCCTCGACGCCACCGGCAAGGCCGTCTGGCGGCGCGCCGGCCCGATGAACCCGGCCAAAGCCGACCTGACGGCCCTCGAAGGCGTCATCCGGCGCCTGTCGGTTGATGGCGACGGCAGCGTCTACCTCTACGCCACGCGGCAGGCGGGCCAGGTGGCCAAGGTCAACCCGGCCGACGGCGCCACCACCGTCGCCCTGGCGCTGCCCGAGTTCCGCTCGCCCTCGGCGTGGGTGCTGGGCGGCACGCTGTACCGAGTGCAGCCGGCCGACGCCAAGACCTTCACCTGGGTCGCGCACAAGCTGGGCGAGGCCGCCGACGGCGCGCCGATCAGCCCCACCGGCGATCTGGCCACCACGCTCGGCAGCGCGCGTGGTCCTCTGCCGGGTGGCGGCGCGCTGCTGATGCCGCGCGTGGGTTGGCAGCGCATGGCGCCCGATGGCGGCAGCGCCGGCGCGTTGCCGCTGGCGGGCATCGTGCGGGCCGGCGACGGCCTCGCGGTCGCGCTGGCCAGTGGCGACGGCCTCAGCGTCACGCGGTGGCCGGCCGCTGGCGCGCCGGTGCAGCTCGGCCCCATCAACGGCCACGCGCGCCTGGTCGCGGCGGACGACGCCGGCTATCAGGTGGTGGTCGGCCGCAGCGTGATGGCCGCTGGCAAGCTGCTGACGTTTGGCCCCGACGGCAAGCAGACCGCCGAGCTGGGCCTCGATGGCCAGGGCGAGAAGCTGCTGGCGTTGGAAGGCCAGGTCGATATCGGCCAGCCGGTGGTCGAGCCCGATGGCGCGCTGCTGGTGGCCGGCGCCGATCCCAAGGGCGCTTTTGTGGTGCGCGTGCGCCTGCCCTGACGCCCTCGACCGCGGTCGCGGTCAGAACCAGCCGTGAACCTGTACGAAGATGTCGGCCCCCGGGTTGCCGCCCGCGGGGAAGAGCGCGCGCGCGTCGGCGCTGATGGTCAGCCCGCTGATCACCGTCAGGTCGAGCCCCAGCCCAGGCCGGTGCATCTCGTCGTTGACGACCTCGGTGTCGGGCTCCCAGAAGTCGTAGCGCAGCTTTGCGATCACGCCCGGCCACGCCGCCCAGCCCAGCTCGTGATAGGCGGCGAGCTGGCTCGTCTCTTTGCCGCTGAACTTGCGCTGGTAGAAGCCGAAGGTGGCCTCGCCCAGATACGTCAGCGGCAGCCACTCAGCGTAGCGCCAGGGGTTGAAGCCCCATTGCAGCGAGACATCAGTGGTGTCGCCGCCGGTCTCGAGTGACCGCCGCCGAATCATGCCGCTGGCGCCAAGCTGCCAGCCCAGATCGCGCCAGCCGCCACTCACCGCCGCGCCGTAGCCATCGCCCAGCGCGAACGGGTTGCGCGCGTCGAGCGTGCTCGGCTTGAAGAACGAGCCGGCGAAATATGGGTAGTTGGCGGTGAAGCCCACCTCGGCGCCGATCACGCGGTTGGCCGGGTCTTCTTGACTCATGCCAAAGGCCCGCCGAATCGGCGCGGTATGGTCGGCCACGCGGGTGCCAAAGTTGGGCAGGAAGCGCCCGACCCGCGCGTAGCTCAGGTAGGGCCACTCATGGGTCATGAGCCAGGCGTCGCGCACCCCGAAGCGCGGCTGATCGTCTCGACCATCGCCTTCGAAGACCGGGCTGCGCGCCCGGCCGCGGCCGCCGACCGACACGTTCAGCGTCAGGTGCTCGACCGGATGCACCGCGGCGTAGACATCGGTCTGCATCGGGAAGATCAGCGGCCCGAAGTTCCAGAACCCAAGCCGCAGATCGGCGCCCAGGTTCAGCAGCGGATCGGCGCGCAGGTCGCCGTACCGCCCGTCGAGCCACGCCATCTTGCTGCTGCCATGCAGGAGCGGACGGCCAAAGGTGAGCAGGCCCCGATCGGCCGGCGGCGCGTCAGGCCCGCGCGGGTCGACGGGACTCTCGGCCACCGGCTTGACCGGCCCCGACGTCGGCTGCGACGACGGCGCGCCCAGGTTCGGCGGCTCGGCGGACGCCGCGTCGGGCCAATGCCCGCGATCGGCCAGCGGACGGTCGCGCGCCCCAAAAAACGGCAGCGTGGTCTCGCCGTAATACCGCCCCGACACGGTGCGCAGGCCGCCGCCGCTGGGATCGACATGGCAGCCGGCGCAGCTCAGCGTGCACTTGCGGTCGGCCATGGCCGGCGGGTCGTACCAGGTATTGGGCAGGCTGTGGCAGTTGTCGCAGGTGCGCCCGGCGCGCGCGCTGTAGAGCGGCAGCGCCTGGGCCGCCGAAGCGGTGAGCAGGATGGCGAGCGCGGCCAGGGAAGCGAAGTGCTTAATCACAGCGGCCTCCCTGATCATGCCACCGCTGCAGGGTGAGCATCTCCCACGACTCGAGCCGCGGCGCGCCGCCGGGCGGCATGCTCAGCTCGATGAACGCCGTCTCGTACAGCTCGCCCCAGTGGCGCTTGGCCTCGGCGCAGGTGCCAAAGCCGTAGCCCGCGGCCTTTCCGGGCAGCGCGTCGTCGGCGTGGCAGGCGGTGCAGCGGTGTTCGAGGATGGGCAGCACATGCGCCGACCATGTCGGGGTGGCGGGCGCCGCCTCGGGGTCGACCTCATCGAGGTGTGAGCTGCCAAAGGCGCACCCCGAGAGCAGGGCGGCCAGGAGGAAGGTGCGTCGCATCGCGGACTCCATTGGTGAGGGCCAGGCCCTGAAGCCAGCGATGAAACCCGCAATTGGCCATGGTGGGCAAGCGGCGGGGCAAAAAAGTGGCGAGAAAAGCTCAGCGCATGCCCGGCGGCATCATGCCCGGCGGCATCATGCCCGGCGGCATGCCCTGCCCGCCCTCGGCGTCGGGCGCCGGCGGCTCTTCGATGAACTTGTCGGCGGTCTGGTTCAGCAACGTCTCGACGCTGTACTTGCGAACCTTGACCACGTAGTCGTTCTTTTCACTCTTCACGTAGACAAAATCGCCGTCGACCTTGCCGATCGTGAAGTTGGTCACCTCTTCGCCCTTCTTGACCATGACCAGCGTGCCGCCATCGAAGCCGTACTCCGGCTTGACCGTCTTGCCCACCGGCTCGGCGAGCCGCACGCTGCGCGCCGCGTTGACAAACGCGCGCACCCGGCTCTCGTCGACCTTGGCGTCGGGCGGAAGCTGCGCCACATGCCATTTGCCATCGTCGGTCTTCTGCAGGTCGAGCGGCCCGTTGGCGTTCTGCACGCGCACCTCGGTCGGCTCATCGACCTGCACATAGGCGGTGTCGAGGTAGGTGTCGACCCGGTTGCTCATCGCCCAGGCCGAGATGCCGCGCGCCAGATAGACCGCGTCGCCGTCATCGACCCGCACATGCGCGCTGCTGCCCTTGGCGCTGCCGAGCACCAGCTTGATGGTGCGCTCGCCGGCCTTGATCTCGACCTTCTTCTCAAAGGTGCGCTCGCCCACGTTGAGCGCGTTGTGGTTGGCCTTGCTCTCGGCGATCGGCTCGCGGGTCGTGGCCTTGGCCAGCTTCTCGACCACCTCGTCGACCTTCTTCGGGTCGGCGGGGAAGTCATCGGCCGCCGGCACCACCCAGGCGTCGCCCTTCTTGACCAGCGTCACCGTCTCGGCCGCTTTGCCCTCTTCGGTGGCGCGGTTGGTCACCGTCAACGAGGTCACCGCCGCCGGATCCAGATCGGCGATCAGCGGGTGCGCATCGGTGCCGCCCGAGCCGCCGCCGGTCGTCCAAGTCACCGCGGCCAGCGCGCCCTGCGCCACCAGCAGCCCCAGCAGGATCTTGTTGGCCTTGTTCACGCGACACCTCCCTTCGTGCCGGCGAGCGAGATCGGCTTCGTGGCGCGCCGCCGACCGACCGTCAGCAGCAGCACCAGGCCGAGGGCGACGAGCACCACGATGTAATTGGCGACCTCATAGGTGGTGCGTTCGGTGTCCTGAAGCGGCTTCAGGGTGCGCGCAAACGCGCCGGCCGACCGGATCGAGAGCAGCTCGGTGTCTTCGAGCGCCCAGTCGATCAGGTTGCGCATCAGCACCGCGTTGCCGCGATAAGACCCGCCGCCGAGCTGGCTGCCAAGCTGCGAGACCAGATCGCTGATGAACTCCGACGAGCCCACCACCGCCAGCCGCGCGTCGGGCGTCGACCTCTTGATCGTGCGCCCGGTGCGGTCGGCGCTCTCTTCCAGATCCTTCTGATCGGGCTTGGCCTCGGCGCCAAACAGCGGCGAAGGCTTGTCGGCGAAGTGGCTCGGCAGCGTGCCCACCAGGGTCACCGCCACCGGGTATTCCGCCGGCTTTGCGTCCGGCGGCGGGCCGAAACCCTGACCGGGGAAGGCGTTGAAGTCAGGCTCCAGGCTGGTCTCGCGTTGCAGCCAGGTCTGGTCGGAGGTGTGCAGCAGCACCTGCCGATCGACGCCCTCGGGCGCGTCGCCCTTGAACTCGACCGGCGAGGCCCAGGTCAGCGCCACCGAGGGCACGCCGGCCAGCGCCTTGTGCTGCCGGTTGAACCCATCGCTGCGGATGTCGGGGAAGAACGGGTAGGGGATCATCTCCACCCGCTCCATCACAAACGGCCCGCGGCGCTCCTGCACCGGCACCGGGAACGAGGTGTTCTGCGGGTCCATCACAAACGCCTGCTCGATGTGCACGCCGTACGACTCGAGCAGGTCGAGCAGCCCGTTGTCCTCCTTGATCGCGGTGATCGCGGCCCGATCGGGCTTGACCTGGAAGGCGCCGGCCAGCGCGATGACCGCGCCGCCGCGCATCAGGTACTGATCGATGGCAAAGAGCTGCTTGTCATCGAGCTTGCCCGGCTTGCCCACGATGAGCACGTCCACGTCGCCGGGCACCGCGCCGTCCTTGAGGTCGATGCGGCGCACCTCGAAGTCGGCGCTCAGCGCGCGCTCGAGGCCGCGGTAGTCGGCGCGGCCCTGCGGCTGCTGCATGCCCATCATGTTCGGCGGCATGTCGTGGTTCGGATCTTCGCTGAGCAGCGCCACCGTCTTGAGGAAGCCCGGCGTCATGCGCTTGATGCCGGCTTCGAGCGCGGTGCGCAGGTCGGCCTCCGACAGATCACCTTGCGGAAACAGCGGCTCGGTGCGATTGCCGTCATCGAGCAGCAGGTACAGGTAGAAGCGCTGCTGGGCGAACAGGTCGACCGCCATCGGCCGGAAGCCGTAATCGCGCTCGATCTTCGCCGCCAGCGCCTCGTCCTGCGTCGGGTCGACCGTCTCGTAGCTCAGCCGCCCACCGGCCTTCTCAGCCAGCTCCTTGGCCACCTTCGCGAGCCGCGCCGGCACGTCCTTGAACTCGGGCGGCAGGCTGCCGGCGCTGATATAGGCCGTCAGCTTCACATTGCCTTCATTGCGCGCCAGCACCGACTCGATGCTCTGAAAGCCCTCGCTCGTCTTCTTGATCGAGCGGGTGATGTCGTACTCCAGGCTTCGCAGTCGCACCTGCACGTCGCTCTCGTCGGCGTGCACTTCGATCAGGTCGCCGAACGAGAGCACCTCGTACTCGTTGCCGTAGCGGATGAGGATGTGGAAGTACGAGTTGACCACCGCCTCTTCGTTGCGGCCCGAGACGCGGAACGGCACCGACTTGATGCCGTACTGCTCGTTGATCTCCTCTTCCACCGCCTCGGTCGGGTCGATGAACTCGACGTGCACCTTGTCGCCGCCGCGCACCTCGTACTCGCGCAGAAAATCGCGAATGCGCGGCACCAGCGGCGCGAGCAGCGGGTGGGTCTTCTCTGAGAAGTAGCCGTTGATGACCAGCGGCTCGTCGAGGCGGTTGAGCAGGTCGACCGTGACCGGGCTGATGCTGTACTCGCGATCGGCGGTCAGATCGGCGCGCGCGGTGCGCACCGGCGCCAGCCAGAAGTTGGCCGCGATCACGTTGGCGCCGATGAGCAGCACCCCGGCCAGCAGCGCCGGGCGGCGCGAGCGGCCGTCGGCCGGCTGCTTCTCCATGCGCTTCGTCTCGAGGAAGTAGACGTTGAGCCCCAGGAAAAACAGCGTCAGGCCCAGGTAGTAGACCAGATCGCGCAGGTCGAGCACGCCGCGCTCGATGCTGGCGAAGCGGCTGCCGGTGCCCAGGTCGCGGAAGACCTCGGCGCCCTCGGTGCCGAAGATCACCGCCGCGGTGTTCACCCACACATCGTGGCCGAGCAGGTACAGGAAGCCGCCGATGATGCCGGTGACCAGCAGGGCGACGATCTGATTGTCGGTCAGCGAGCTGACGCAGAGGCCGAGCGCCAGATAGGTCGAGCCGAGCAGCAGCGCCGCGAGGTAGCCGCCGATCACCGGGCCCCAGTCCAGGTCGCCCAGCATCGAAGCGGTGATGGGCAGCGGCAGGGTCAGCAACAGCGCCAGCCCGACGAGCAGGATGCCGGCGGCAAACTTGCCCAGCACCAGATCGGTCGTGCGGATCGGCAGCGTCAGCAGCACTTCGAGCGTGCCCGACTTCTGCTCCTCGCTCCACTGCCGCATGGTCAGCGCCGAGACCAGGAAGATCAGCAGCAGCGGCAGCGAGTTGAACAGCGGCCGCACGTCGGCCAGGTTGCGGGCGAAGAACTTGGCGAAGAAGAAGAAGTTGAACAGCACCCCGATCAGGAAGATCAGCAGGAAGATCAGGGCGACCGGTGACAGGAAGTAGGTGCGCAGCTCTTTGCGCGCGATGGTCTTGATGCCGTTCATGCCGCCTTCCCCCGCGCCTTCTCGACGTGCTCGGCCATCAGATCGCGGAAGCGCTGCTCCAGGTTGGGCTGCTCGGGCGCCAGAGCGTAGAGCGTCCAGCCATTTTCGGCGGCGACGCGGGCGATGGCGGGCGCTGGCGCGCTGCCCTGGGCGCAGATCGCGCGCCAGGTGACCTTGCCATCGCGCTCGCCCTCGCGGCGCACCTCGTCGACGCCCTCGACCTTGCTCAGCGCGCGCGCCACATCCTTGGCGGCCGCGTCGACCGTCAGCTTGACCACATTGCTGGCCAACAGCTCATCGAGGCGCGCGTCGGCGGCGAGGTTGCCGTGGATCAGGATGACGACCCGATTACAGACCGCCTCGATCTCCGAGAGGATATGGGTCGACAAGATGACGGTCGTCGTGCGCGCAAGCCGGCGAATCAGCTCGCGAATCTCGACGATCTGCACCGGGTCGAGGCCGTTGGTGGGCTCGTCGAGCACCAGCACTTCGGGCTTGTGCAGGATGGCCTGCGCCAACCCCACGCGCTGCCGAAAGCCCTTCGACAACGTGCCGATGGGCTGCACCAGGCGCGCTTCGAGGCCGGTGGCCACCACCGCGTCGGCCACCGCCCGCGCCCGTCGCTCGGGGGGCAGGCCGCGCAGCTCGGCCATCATCAGCAGGTATTCCTGCACCAGCATCTCGGGGTAGAGCGGCGCGTTCTCGGGCAGATAGCCAATCTGCCGCTGCACGCCGAGGCGATCGGTCCGTACATCGATGCCGCCGACGGTGACGGTGCCCTGCGTCGGCTCCAAAAAGCCGGTCATCACCTTCATCACCGTCGTCTTGCCCGCCCCGTTCTGCCCCAGGAGCCCGACGATCTCGCCTTTGGCCACCTTGAAAGACACATCCGAGACGGCGCGGATCGCGCCGTACCGCTTCTCCAGGTTTTGCACCACGATCATGTCCGCGTCCCGCAAGCCTCCATTCGCAGCTTCTCGCCCGCGTCAGGGCGGCGCGGACGATCCCGTCCGGCCGCCAGAACAAGGTCGACCCGGTCGAGAATTCCGCGTGACATTGACGCGGATGCCATCGATGTCAACCGCAGGGGCAAAAAAAGTCGATCCGGCCCTTGGCGGCGGGCACAGGTTGACTTCCACCGCCGCCCCGACGACCTTGTTGCGCACCGAACCCTGACCGGAGCCTGTCATGCGGGGGGTCATCGTCATCGCCGCCGCGATTTCGCTTGGCGGCTGCGTCAAGAGCATGGCCGTCAGCGCGCTCGGCGACTCGCTGGCCGGCGAAGGCCGCGCGTTTGCCGAAGACGACGACCCCGAGCTGGTGCGCGACGCCTCGGCGTTTTCGCTGAAGCTGGTCGAGAGCCTGCTCGAATCCGAGCCCGAGCACCCCGGCCTGCTGCTCGCCGCCACCCGCGGCTTCACGCAATACGGCTTCGCTTTCCTGCAGAGCGAGGCCGATTACATCCAGGACGACAACCTCGCGCGGGCCAAGGTGCTGCGGCGCCGCGCGGCGAACTTCTATCGCCGCGCCCGGGCCTACGGCGTGCGGGGGCTCGAGACCGAGGTCGAGCACGTCGTCGACGCGCTGCGCAAGCACCCGAAAAAGACGCTGGACGAGTTCGACGAAGACTTCGTGCCGCTTTTGTATTGGACGGCGGCCGCGTGGTCGGCGGCGGTGGCGCTCGACAAGGACAACGTCGAGATGGCCGCCGATCTCGATCTGGTCGAAGCGATGATGGCCCGCGCTCGCGCCCTCGACCCGAATTACGGCGCCGGCGCGGTGCATGACTGGTACGTCGCCTACACCGCGGCGACGCCGGGCAGCAAGCCCGAAGACGTCAAGCCGCATTTCGACGCCGCCATGGCCGCCGGCAAGCAGCAGCGCGTCTCGCCGCTCGTCGCGTATGCCGAGGGCGTCTGCATCAACACGCAGGACAAAGAGCAGTTCGTGGCCTTGCTTGAACGCGCGCTCGCTTTCGACGTCGACGCCGCGCCGCGCTTCCGATTGGCGAATCTGATCGCCCAGAAGCGCGCCCGCTGGTTGCTCGACCACATCGACGACCACTTCATCTGAACCCCGATTCTGGGAGACCGCCCGTGCGATTCCGAATCCCGTTGCTGCTCGCCCTCGCCGCCCTCTTCGCCGCGCCCGCGGCCTTCGCCGGCAAGACCAAGATCAAGCTGGCCACCCTCGCCCCCAAGGGCTCCGCTTATTTCCGCATCCTCACCGAGCTGGCCGATCGCTGGGAGAGCCTGTCGGGCGGCTCGGTCGAGCTGAAGATCTACCCCGCAGGCGTCGCCGGCGCCGATGACGAGGTCGTGCGCAAGATGCGCCTCGGCACGTTGCAGGCGGCGCTGATGACCACCGCCGGTCTGCGCGAGATCGACAGCGCGGCCCACGCCTTCCAGATCCCGCTGGCCTATCACAACTACGAAGAGCTCGATTATGTGATGGGCCAGATGCGGGCCAAGGTCGAGCAGATCTACGCCGACAAGGGCTTTGTGGTGCTCGAGTGGAGCGACGGCGGCTGGATTCGCTTCCTCGCCAAGAAGCCGATCAACATGCCCAGCGATGCCTTCCCCCAGAAGATGTTTGTCTTCGCCGGCCACCCGGCCCAGATCGAGCTCTGGAAGCGCGCCGGCTTCACCGTGGTGCCGCTGCCCGGCACCGAGATCACCACCGCGCTGCAGACCGGCCTGATCGAAGCGGTGCCCACCACCGCCCAGGCGGCGCTGCTCATGCAGTGGAACAAGCACGCCACCTACCTCACCGATCAGCCCATCTCGGCCTTCATCGGCGCGCTGGTGGTCAAGCGCGAGGTCTGGGAGAGCATCGACGCCGGCCTGCGCGAGAAGCTGGCCACCGCCGCCCATCAGGCCGGTGACCGCCTGCGCGCCGAGGCGCGGCCCAAGGATGATGAGAGCATCCGCGAGATGGCCGCGCGCGGCCTGACGCTGGTCAAGACCACGCCCGAGGCCAAAGAGGCCTGGCGCAAGACCATCGACGGCGCCAAGGACGGCATCCGCGGCACGTTTGTGCCCGCCGAGCTGTACGACGAGGCGATGGCCCTGCTCGAGTCGTATCGCAAGAGCCACCCGTAACCGCTGAGCCTTTTGCCACGCATGCAGTCCACCGCCGCCGCCCCGCGCCTGATTCGCCCGCTGCACCACGCCGAGACGGCGCTGATGGTCTTCGCCTTTCTCGGCGCCATCAGCCTGCCGCTGCTCGAAGCGTTCGGGCGCCCGTTCCACTTCAGCCTGAAGGGCAGCTCGGAGTACCTGCGCTATCTGGTGCTGTGGCTGACCTTCCTCGGCGGCATGGTCGCCGCCCGCGAGCGGCAGCATTTGCAGCTCTCAACGGGCGAAGCGCTGCCGGGCGTGCTGCGGCGGCCGGGGCGTATCCTGGCCGGCGGGCTGGCGGCGGGCATCGCCGCCGCGCTCTCGTATGCCAGCGTCGACATGATTCTGCGGCTGCGCGAGGCCACGCCTGACGACGCGCTGCCCATCGGCATCCCGCTCTGGGCGGCCGAGACCATCATCCCCGTCGCGCTGGGCGTGATGGCGCTGCGCTTCATCTGGCGCGCCGACGACCGGTGGCTCGGCCGTGTGGTCGCGGTGGCCATCGCGTTGCTGCCGTTCTTGTTGGGCCATTACTCCGACATCGTCGAGGGCTACCCGTGGTGGCTCTTTGCCGCCCTGGTCGGTGCCGGCGTGCTCGGCGCGCCGGTCTTCATCGTTGTCGGCGGTATGGCGCTCTTGTTCTACGTCTCATCGGGCGAGACCGCGGTCGCGGTGCCGAACGAGATGCGCCGCCTGATCAGCTCGCCGGTGCTGCCGGCGGTGCCGCTCTTGACCGCGGCCGGCTACATCCTCGCCGAGACGCATGCCGCCGACCGGCTGGTGCGCTTCTTCGAGGCCTTCTTCGCCTGGATGCCCGGCGGCATGGCGATCATGGCCGCGGGCGTCTGCGGCATCTTCACCACCCTCACCGGCGGCTCGGGCGTGACCATCATCGCGCTCGGCGGGCTGGTCTACGGCATGCTGAAGAGCGAGAAGTACCCCGACGGCTTTGCGATGGGTCATATCACCGCGTCGAGCAGCCTGGGGCTCTTGTTTCCGCCCTGCGTGCCGGTGGTGCTCTACGCGGTGGCCATCAGCACCGACCCCGACACCAGCGTCACCGCCGAGCAGCTCTATCTGGCCGGTTTCATCCCCGGCATGCTGATGGTGGTCATGGTCGCGGCCTACGGGGCGTGGAAGGGCCGCAAATACGCGCCGGCGCGGCCGAAGTTCGATGGCCGCGAGCTGCTCGCCGCCGCTTGGGGCGCCAAATGGGAGCTCTCGGTGCCGCTGGTGGTCATCGGGCTCTTTGTCAGCGCCTTTGTCTCGACCGTCGAAGCCGCCGCCACCGCCGCGCTCTATGCCCTGATCATCGAGGTCTTCATCACCCGCGACCTGCACCCGGTGCGCGACCTGCCGCGGGTGCTGGCCAAAGCCGGCGCCATGGTCGGCGCGGTGCTGATGCTGCTGGCGGTGGCCACCGCGCTCAATCAATACGCGCTGGTCGAAGCCGAGCTGCCCGACATGCTGCTGGAGTGGACGACGACCCATGTCGAGTCGCAGTGGGTCTTTTTGCTCGCGCTCAACGTGCTGCTCATCATCCTGGGCAGCGTGCTTGAGGTCTTCTCGGCGCTGATCATATTGCCGCCGCTGCTCGCCCCGCTGGCGCGGCACTTCGAGGTCGATCCCATCCACCTCGGCATCATCTTCCTCGCCAACCTGGAGTTGGGCTTCCTGACGCCGCCGGTGGGCCTCAACCTCTTCCTCGCCGCCACGCGCTTCCAGCAGCCGATGCTGAAGCTGTACCGCCACATCTTCCCCTACGTGGCGATCATGGCCGCCTCGGTGCTGATCATCACCTATGTGCCGGCCATCTCGGCGGGCGTGGCCCACCTGTTCGACAAGGAGAAGGTCGATGTCGCCCATCATCTGGCACAACCCGAAGTGCAGGAAGTCGCGGGAGGCCCTGGCGCTGCTGCAAGGCAAGGGGCTGACGCCGACGGTGCGGCTGTACCTCGAAGACCCGCCGAGCCCGAGCGAGCTTCGGACGGTGCTCAGCCGCCTGTCGATGGCGCCCCGCGCGCTGATGCGCCGGCAGGAGGCGGAGTACAAGGCGTTGAACCTGGCTGACGCCGGCCTCGACGACGCCGCGCTGATCGAAGCGATGGCGGCCAACCCGCGGCTCATCGAGCGCCCGGTCGTGCTGCTCGGCGACCGCGCTGTGCTCGCCCGCCCCGCCGAGAACCTGGAAGCCCTGTTGGGCTGAGCGCTACCGCCGCTCAATCGCGATCGGTCGCGTCCACGAGCCTCGTCGCGAACGCCTCAGCGGTCGACAAGCGCGATGCAGCGGGCCACGATTTTCGAATCGCCGGCAGGCTCTGCTCATAGACGCGGCGTTTCTTCTTGCCGGACTGCTCAACCAACTTCGGCCGGCCCCCTTGAAACCAGACAGAAGGCTTGGGGCTGCACTCCACGCAGAGCTCCAAACTGGCCGTCGGGCGCAGGCCCGGGAGGAGCCACGCCTCGGTCTCCATACAGGGAATGGCGTAAACCACCTTACGATGATCCGAGCCCTCACCAAGCCAACCCTGGGCGGCTTTCATCAGCTCCGTCGCAGTGGCCATGGCGGGCGGGCAAGGCTTGGCAACGTTGACTTCCGCCTCTTCGGCGACCTCACCGTCAAGGTGCACGATGAGCGCGTCGACGTTCTCCAGCACGCCGGCCGCTACCACACCGCCCAGCGCCGCGATCTCCCGGCATTTGCCGCGCACGCCCTTCCAGCCACCGCCATATCGGCCTTGCGATGGATGACCGAAAGCAAGGCTCACTTCGGGTTGCAGCGTCGTCCAGATGATTTTGGTCGTCCCGAGAATCTCAGCGGCGAAACCCTTCAAGACGACCGCGTCGGTCGGGCCCTCCACGATGCCGTGGAGGATCACCGTACGCTCAGACATCGGGAACGCCGCCGAGATGGCCCGCCACCCACATCCGTGACAGCGTCCAGCCCTCTCGGGCCCTTTCAAGGATCGCCGGCGTGACGATGATCCGATTGATCACCGTCTCTCCGTTCAATGCGCGATCCACGACGAACAGTCGAACGCGATCGTCTTGCAGCGGGAGTCCATCGAGCAGGCTCGGGTTATGAGCGGTCACGAGGAGTTGGCGATCGGCCTGCTTGAGGACCCACTCGCTCATCTTGGTGACCAGGGCGCGGGCCAGACGCGGGTTGAGACCGTGATCCATGTTGTCGATGGCGACGGTCGGCGGAATGCTGGGGTGAAGACTGACCACCAGCGCAAAGAGCACAAAAAGTGATCCTTCACTGGCATCATATGCGGTCAGTACATTGCGGCCATCGGCCATATAGCGATCGGTAAACTGCAGCACTCGGCGGGGTGTAGGCACCGATCGGGCGATCGGCGCGTCAGCAGCGGCGCGCACGCCCCACCGCTCGACCCAGCCCAGGAGGTCGAAGTACTCCCCCCGCTGCTGCTTGGTGGTGTTCCTCAGGACTTCAAGCGCCGCCTCCGGCAATCGACCGCCAGAGAGGCCGATCGGCTCCCTTTGCTGCGGATCGGGTACCGTGCCGCGCAGTACGCCCGTCGTCGGGGCGTAGATGGCAAAATCCTGTAGTCGCCGAACCAAAGCCGCCGCGGGCTGCTTCGGATCCAGATCGGCCATCTCCAAGGCGACTCGGCCTTGTTCCGGGTTGCCGCGGTGCCGATTGGCCTCCGAGCGCCCCGCGAGGCGCCGTCCCTTGTGCTTGAGGCTCTCGCTGAAGAAGGACCAACCTTCGCCTGAATCACGCACCGGGTTGCGCAGCAAGATCCTCAGAGACGCAGGGCCCGTCCGGCTTTGCGCCTCGATATCGATTTGTGGTGGAATCCGCTGTTGTCGGAACGACGACTTGTACAGGGCCGGCACGCCGGGTCGAACGCCACGGCGCAAGAGCGCCTCATCATCGACGCGACCCTTCGCCGCTGCGCCCAAAACACCGATCGCCTCCAGCAAGTTGCTCTTTCCGGCCCCATTTGGACCGACGAACACGTTGAAGGCGCCGAGTTCGACTTTTGCTTCCCGGATTGACTTGAAGCCCTTGATCTGGATCCGAGAGAGCATGGCGGGGCCTTGAGCAGCGAGTTACGGTTGGACTGGACCTGTTGTAGCGAGTGCAGTCGCGAAAGGAAAGTCGGCACTGCTCCCCTGAGCCCGCCTACAACGTCGTCGTGTACGGGAAGCGGAAGTGCAGTTGCACAAAGGCCTGGCCGAGATGCCAGATGCTCTCGTCCAGCTCACCCCAGGTGAAGATGCCGCCGCCCACCTTCTGCGGCGGGTAGAAGACTGACATCCAGCCCACGCTGATCAGGAAGCTGTCGGTGATCGGCACCTCGAACTCGGCCTTGGCGTCGAGGCCGGGGCGCAGGAAATGCGTGGTGCCCAGGGCTTTCAGGTCGCTGTCGAGATAGGCGTAGGTCAGGTCGAGGCCGATGCCGATCGCCAGGCGCGGCTTCTTGATCAGCGGCAGATCGAGGCCGATCGGGCGCCAGCTGATGCCGTACATCGCGGTGTTCTCAAAGCGCGGCGAGATGAACAGCGTGTCGGGGATGAAGATCGACGGGCTGAAGCGCGCCTCGTCGATCTTGCTGGCCATGCCCCGGTATTTCTTGGGGATTTTGCTCTTGTTCTGCTCGATCACCTCGCGGGTGATGATGGCCTTCAGCGAGATCTTCAGCCCGTAATGCGGCGACTGGTCGTCTTGGATGGGCCCGGTGATGAAGTGGAACGCCGGGCCGATGCCCAGATCGACCGGCACCGTCACCGGCGACCGCTTGCGCTTCTTCTTCTTTTTGCTCTTCGACTTGGGCTTGCTCTTGGTCTGGGTCTTGGAGCCCGCCTCGGCGAAGATCGTGGTGGGCATTCCAAAAGCCAGGAACACCGCGAGGATCAACAACCGCATTCAACCCCCATAGGGCTTGGTGTGGAATGACTCGGCGCTGCGGACGCGAGATCGGGCCCTCGCTTGGCCGAGAAATTCCCCACCAAGCCCTTCGCTCAGCACCGGCGATGATGGTATCGCAGTGGGCAGGCCACGGAGACCGCGATGACCGATCTCTTCGCCGCGCGCAGCCAGATGGCGCTGTCGTTGGCGTTTCACATCTTGTTCGCCGTGGCCGGCATGGCGATGCCGCTCTTGATGGCAATCGCCGAGTGGCGGCACCTGCGCACGGGCGACGCGGTGTATCGCGACCTCGCGCGCCGCTGGGCGAAAGGCACCGGCATTCTCTTTGCCGTGGGCGCCGTGTCGGGCACCGTGCTCAGCTTCGAGCTGGGCCTGCTCTGGCCCGAGTTCATGCGCCACGCCGGGCCCATCATCGGTCTGCCGTTCAGCATGGAGGGCTTCGCGTTTTTCACCGAGGCCATCTTCCTCGGCCTCTTCCTCTACGGCTGGGAGCGCCTCTCGCCGCGCCTGCACCTGTTCTGCGGGGTCATGGTCGCGCTCTCGGGGCTGGCCAGCGGCATCTTTGTCGTGGCGGTCAACGCCTGGATGAACACGCCCACCGGCTTCACGCTGGTCGACGGCGCGTTTACTGAGATCGATCCGTTTGCGCCTTTCCAGTCCGCGGCGTTCCCCACCCAGGCCGCGCATATGGCGCTCGCGGCCTACGCCAGCGTGGCCGCAGCGGTGCTTGGGGTGCATGCCATCGGCCTGCGGCGCCGGCCCGACAGCGCCTTGCACCGCCGCGCGCTCGGGTTGTCGTTTGGCCTGCTCGCGGTCAGCCTGCCGCTGCAGATCGTCAGCGGCGATCTGTCGGCCAAACACATCGCCAAACACCAGCCGGCCAAGCTGGCCGCCGCCGAGAGCCTGTTTGTCACCACCAAGGGCGCGCCGATCGCGCTCGGTGGGTGGCCCGATGAAGAGGCCGGCGTGCTGCGCGGTGCGCTCGAGATCCCCGGGCTGCTGAGCTTCCTCGCGTTTGCCGACTTCGACGCCGAGGTGCAGGGCCTCGACCGCGTGCCGCGCGACCAGTGGCCGCCGGTCGCCGTCGCGCATTATTCGTTTCAGGTGATGGTCGGCGCCGGCTTTGCGCTGCTGGGGCTGGTCGGCTTCGGTCTGCTCTTGAAGCTGCGGCGCAAATGGCCGAGCCCCCTCTTTCTGCGCGCCGCCGCGTTGGCCGCGCCGCTGGGGCTCATCGCGGTTGAAGCGGGCTGGTTTGTCACCGAGGTCGGCCGCCAGCCCTGGATCGTGAACGGCGTGCTGCGCGTCGAAGCGGCGGTGACGCCCATGCCGCATCTGACCGTGCCGCTCGCCGTGTTCACCGGGCTGTACATCGTGCTCGGCGTGGTGGTCGTGGTGCTCTTGCGCGGGCAGTTCCGCGAGACGACGGCGGGCGCGTCATGACCGTCGAGCTGGTCTGGTGGCTGCTCGGCGCCGCGCTTTTGGTGTACCTGCTCACCGGCGGGGCCGATTTTGGCGGCGGCATCTGGGATCTGCTCGCCCGCGGTCCCCGCGCCCAGTCGCAGCGCGAGCTGATCGCGCGGGCCATCGCGCCCATCTGGGAGGCCAACCACATCTGGCTCATCTTTGTGGTGGTGCTGCTGTTCACCGTGTTTCCCGACGCCTGGGCGGCGATCAGCGTGGCGTTGCACATCCCGCTGACGGCGGCGTTGGTCGGCATCGTGCTGCGCGGCGCGGCGTTTGTTTTTCGCGGCTACGGCTTGCAGACACCGACCTGGCGCAGCGTTTGGGGGCGCATATTTGCGCTGGCGAGCCTGCTGTCGCCCTTCAGCCTGGGCCTCGCGTTTGCCGCGCTGGCCACCGGCGACATCCGCTGGCAGAACGGCGCGGTGCAGAGCGGCTTCTTCGCCGGCTGGCCGACGCTCTTTGCCGTCGACGTGGGCCTGATGACGGTCGCCCTCTGCGCGCTGCTGGCGGCGGTGTATCTGGCGGTCGAAGCCGATGAGCCGCTGGCCGAGGATTTTCGCCATCGCGCCTTCTTTGCGCAGTTGGCGCTGGGCATCACCGGCACGCTGGCGCTCTGGGGCGCGGCGGGCGATGCGCCGGCCTTCCTCGCCGCCATCGCCGGCCCCGCTGGGCCGATCGCGGTGCTCGCTGGCACCATGCTCGCCGGCTTCGCGACGCTCTTCCTGCTGCGCCAGCGGCGCGACCGCGCCGCGCGCGTCACCGTCGCCGCCCAGGCGGTGGGCGTGGTGCTCGGCTGGGGCTTTGCGATGGAGGGCCACCTGGTGCGGCCCGACCTGACGGTGCACACCGCTGGCGCCCAGGCCGCCACCCTGGCACCGCTTGGCCCGGCCCTGGCGCTGGGCGCCGCGGTCTTGATCCCGTCGCTGTGGTGTCTCTACAGGGTGTTCAAACGGCGGTGATCGCGCACCGGGATCGCGCGGCGAACCGCGGCGGCGCGCTCCAGGTCGATCTCGGCCAGACACAGCCCCTCGCCATGCCCACGATCGGCCAGCACCACGCCCCACGGATCGATGATCGCGCTGTGGCCGTAGCTCTGCCGTTTGCCGTGCTCGTCGTGCACGCCCCATTGCGCGGGCGCCAGCACGAAGCATTGCGTCTCGATGGCGCGGGCCCGCAGCAGCGCATGCCAGTGATCCTTGCCGGTGGTCAGCGTGAACGCCGAGGGGATGAAGATGAGGTCGACGCCCCGATCGACCAGCGCCCGGTACAGCTCGGGAAAGCGCAGGTCGTAGCAGATGGTCAGGCCCATCGTGCCCAGGTCGGTGTCGACGACAACCACGTGTTCGCCGGCCGCGACCGTGTCGGACTCGCGGATGGTCAGCCCGCCCGGCACGTCGACGTCGAACAGGTGCATCTTGCGATAGACGGCGCGCAGCTTGCCATCGGGCCCGTAGAACGCGCTGGTGTTATGGCAGCGCTGCTCGTCGATCGCGCCATCGGGCAGCACGCGCTGCTCGGCCATCGAGCCCAGCAGCAGGTAGATGCCGAGCTCGTCGGCCAACGCGGCGAAGCGGCGGCCGATGGGGCCGTCGAGCGGCTCGGCGAGCGAGACCTTGTGAAACTGCGGCCCGAGGAACGGCGTGTTCTCGGGCGTGGCCACCAGCTTCGCGCCCATCTGCGCCGCGCGCCGGATCAGGCGCTCGGCGGTGTCGAGGTTGCGCTCCTGATCAGTCGTGCAACAAAGCTGCACGCAGGCCGCGAGGAACATGCCTACTCCTTGTGTCCCATGGCCTGTGTGTAAAACACGACCAAGTCGTCGCGCATTTGCTTCAGCGAGGGCGGGTGGAAGTACATCATGTGCCCCGCTTCGTAATAGCGCAGCGTGATGTTGGCCCGCCGCGCCGGGTCGACGCCCAGGTGGTCGGCGGTGTACTCGCTGGCAAAAAACGGCGTCGCCAGATCGAACAGCCCGTTGAGCACGACGACCTTGAGGTGCGGGTTGGCGATCATCGCCCGGCGCAGGTGCTCGCCGGTGTTGACGTAGCCCATGCGGACCTTGTCGCTCCAATCCCAGGTCTCGTTGGCCACCAGATTGATGACCTCGTACTCGCCGTCGTTTTCGAAGCCGAGCACGCGCCGCAGGTAGTCGTTGATCAGCGCCGCGTAGGGCCCGAGCGGCGCGTCGAAGCTGGGATCGCGCTGGGCGCGCCGGTGGTCGAAGTCATCGTCGAGGCCCACGTACCGCGCGTCGAGGCGGCCGACCGACCAGCCGGGACGGCGCAGCAGCGTCTTGGCGAAGCGCATGTACTCGATGCGCAGGTCGAGCTGCTCGATCTCGGTGGCGTCGAGCCCGGTATAGCGCGCGAGCTGGCCCGCGATCGTGCGCTTGGTCTCGGCGTCGAGCGCCGAGCCGCGCAGCAGCGCCGGGGCGTAGGTCTCGATGGCAAACCGGCGCACCTCGGCCAGAAACGCGTGCAGATCGGCCGGCTTCTCGGGCAGCCGGTCGTGATACCAGGCCACCGCGGCGTAGCTCGGCAGGTAGAGCACATACGGCAGCTCGTTGCCGACCTCGAAGATGAAGGTCTGAAAATCGAGCGCCAGGCTCAGCAGCACCAGGCCGTTGAGCACCACGCCCTGCTCTTGCAGCGTCATGGCCAGCGCGGCGGCGCGGGTGGTGCCGTAGCTCTCGCCGGCGAGGAAGCGCGGCGAGTTCCAGCGATGGTTGCGGCTGAGGTAGCGGCGCACGAACTCGGCGATCGAGTCGACGTCGCTCTTGACCGACAAGAACGCCTCGCCCTTGGTCTCGCCGACCGGCTTGCTGAAGCCGGTCTCGACCGGATCGATGAAGACCAGATCGGTCTGATCGAGCAGCCCGAAGGCGTTGTCGACCAGGCGATAGGGCGGCGGGGGCGGATCGACGGTGTCGGGCAGATCGACGCGGCGCGGGCCAAAGGCGCCGAGTTGCAACCAGACCGCCGACGAGCCGGGGCCGCCGTTGAAGGCGAAGGTCAGCGGCCGCTTGGCCGCGTCCTCGACGCCATCGAGCGTCAGGGCGACGTAGAACACGCTGGCCCGCGGTTCGCCGTCGCTTGTCTTGAGGTGCATCGTGCCCGCGGTCGCCGTGTAGCGCAGGCGACGGCCGCCGATGGTGGTCTCGTGATAGGTGACCGCCGTGCGCTCGGCGGGCGTCGGGCGCGGGGCGTCCTTCTTGGCTTCGGTGTCTTTCGTCTCGCTCATGACCTTCTTGCCTGCTTCGCTGTCGGCGCGAGCATCGCACGATCCGGCGGCCGGTTTCGAGACCACGGCAGGGTATATTTCGGCGGCCGCTCAGTGTTAGACCGCGAGCATGCGCGTCGAAGATCCCGTGGCCGTGCAGTATTCGCGGTGGCCCTACCCCGACGCGGCGGTGGGGCTTGAGGGGCGTCTCGTCTGGAACGACCCGGCCGTCTACGCGCCGCTCTATTGGCCCGATCGCGCGCCGCCGGCCGGGCTTGAGGTGCTGATCGCCGGCTGTGGCACCGCGGAAGCGGCGGCGCTGGCGGCGCGCAACCCGACCGCGCGGGTGCTGGGCGTCGACATCAGCGGCCCGGCGATCGCGAGCCAGCGCGCCCTGGTCGAGCGATACGGCCTGCGCAACGTCGAGCTTCGCGAATGCGCGGTTGAAGACGTGGCAGCGCTTGGGCGCAAGTTCGACTTCATCAGCGTCGCCGGCGTGCTGCACCATCTGGCCGACCCCGCCGCCGGCCTGCGCGCGCTGGGCGCGGTGCTGCGGCCC
>JAGQJJ010000019.1 GCA_020430675.1 Myxococcales bacterium | reverse complement strand
CAAAGGCCAGCCCCGAAGACATCGAGCGGGCCAAGAGCCTCTATCGGGCTGGCGGCGACGCCTATCGCCAGGGCCGCTATCTGGTCGCGATCGGCGCCTTTGAAGAGGCGCTGCGCCTCGCCTCGCACCCGGCGGTCATCTTCTCGGCCGCCCAGGCCTATCGCTTGCAATACTTCGTCGACGGCAAGGTCGAGCACCTTGAACGCGCCGTCGCGCTCTATCGCGAGTACACCGAGAGCGTGCAATCGGGCGGTCGCCGCGACCACGCGGTGCAGCACCTCTCCCAGCTCGTGCCCATCCTCGACCGCCTCGAAAACGAGGGCGGCGGCGATGAAGCGCGCAGCAAGGTGGCGCGGCTGATCGTCGCCACCAGCATCGAGGGCGCCACCGCGCGCATCGATGAGGGCGATCCGACGCCGATCCCCGCCACGTTCGAGGTCCAGCCGGGCAACCACAAAGTCTCGCTCGACGCCCCCGAATACATCGCCAAGACCATTGATACGGTCGCGGTGGCCGGTTCGACCGTGGCCCTCAACGTTGAGTTGGATCCGGTGCCCGGCCGCCTCACGATCCGCGCGCCCGAAGGCGCGACGGTGTTGGTCGATGGCCGGGCGGTCGGCCTGGCGCCGCTGCGCGCCCCAGTCGAGGTGCGCCCCGGCGCCCACGACGTGGCGGTGACGGCCCGCGGCCACGAACCCTACGTGCGCGACGTCGACATCGAGCGCAACGCCGACATCGCGGTCGACGCTTCGCTCGAGGTCACCAACCAGCGCGTCGGTGCCTATGTGCTGATGGCCACCGCCGGCGCCATGCTGGTGGGCGCGGGCGTCGCCTGGGGCCTCGCGCTGCAATCGGAGAACGACGCAAACGCGCTGTACGACCAGTACAAGCGCGAAGGGCTCAGCATCAGCGACGCGCGCCGTTACGACTCGCTGACCAAGGACCGCAGCAACCGCCTTGAGGTCACCTACGGCCTGGGCATCTCGGCGGGCGTCTTTGCCGCCGGCGGCATCCTGCTGTGGATCTTCGATGTGCCCACGGTCAACATGAGCGGCGGCACCGCCGCGATCGCGCCGACCATCGACGCCGACGGCCCCGGGCTGGTCGGTCACTTCGACTGGTAGGGCCAACAAGTCGCGCGCCGCGCGCCGCGATCAGGTCAGCCACTCCTCCAGCATCGTCGCCAGCCGCGCCAGCGAGATGGGCTTGCTGAGGTAGTCGTTCATGCCCGCCTCGGCACAGGCTTCCCGGGTACCCACCACCGCGTCCGCCGTCAGCGCGATGATCGGCACGCGCCCGCGCCAGCCGCCGGCCGCGCGGATGCGGCGCGTGGTCTCGAAGCCATCGAGATCGGGCATATGGCAGTCCATCAGCACCAGGTGATAGCGGCTGCGCTCCATCGCGCCGATCGCCGCGCGCCCGCCTTCGGCCAGATCGACCTCCTGCCCGAGCATCTCGAGCATGCGTCGGCCGACCCGCTGGTTGACCAGATTGTCTTCCACCAGCAGCACGCGATGCCGCGGCAGGTCAAAGCTGATCTTGTCGCGCTCGGGTTCAACCACCGGCGCCTTGGCCAGAACGACCAGCGGCAGGTCGAACCGGAACGTTGAACCGCCGCCCGGCGTGCCGTCGACCTCGATCGAGCCGCCCATCGCCCGGCACAGATGGTGGCAGATGCTCAGCCCCAGCCCCGAGCCACCAAACTGCCGCGCGGTCGAAGCATCGGCTTGGGTGAAGGGCTCAAAGAGCCGGCTGCGGTGGGCGGGGTCGATCCCGATCCCGGTGTCGATGACCGAGAAACGCACGCCGCCTTCGACCGACTCCAGCCGCACGGTGATGCTGCCCTCGGGGGTGAACTTGATCGCGTTGGCCAGCAGGTTCATCAGCACCTGCTTGATGCGGCCCGCGTCGCCGCGCGCGCCGGCCGGCGCGTCGGGCGCGATATGCACCCCGAGCTTCAGCCCCCGGCGCTCGGCCTCAAAGCGGAACAGGTCGGCGCAGTCATGGGCCAGGGCCTGCACGTCGAAGGCTTCGTCCTCCAACTCCAGGCGGCCCGACTCGATCTTGGCCAGGTCAAGCACGTCGCTGACCACGCCGAGCAGCGCTGTGCCCGAGCGCTTGATCAGCCGCGCAAACTCGAGCTGCTGCTCGTCGAGCGCGGTAGTCAGCAGCATGTCGGCCAGGCCGATGACCCCGTTGAGCGGCGTGCGAATCTCGTGGCTCATCGTCGCCACAAACACCGACTTCGCTCGCGCCGCCTCGCGTGCCGCGTCCAGCGCCAGCACCTGCTCGGTCATGTCGCGGATGACCCCGACCAGCGTCGGCCGGCCGCGCGCATCGGTGAACGTCGTCTTCTTGGTGACGATGACATGCTGCACGCCCGCCGCGTCGGTCAGGCGCTCTTCGTTGATGACCACGCCGCCGTCGCGAAAGACTTCGTCGTCCTTCTGCCAGAAGACATCGGCCTCCTCCTTGGGGAAGAAGTCGTAGTCACTGCGCCCGATCAGCCGTTCGCGCGGGTGGCCGAGAAAGTCGCACATCGGGCCGTTGAGCAGCACAAAGCGATGCTGGTCGTCTTTGACGAAGATGGGATCGGCGATGGCCTCGATGATGCTGCTGAGGAAGGTCTCGGCCTGTTGCTGCGCCGCCTGGGCATCGGCCAACGCCGAATCCGACGCCGCTTCACCGGCCGTCGTGCGCAGCCGCACGCGATAACCGCCGCCGGGCCGCGGCTCGTCGAGGCGTTCGAGCGAGCGCAGCACGCCATCCTGTCGCTGGGCGACAAAAACGACCGGCCACGGCCGCCCGCCTGCCGCCATCGCGCGCTCGTAGTCGAGCACCACCGACTGCATCTCGGGGGGCGCCAACGCGCTCAGCCGCTGCCCCAGCAGGGCCTCAGCCTTGCGCCCGAGCCAGGCGCACAGCCGTTCGTCGACCGCCACGAACTGGAAGTCGCCGTCGAGCGTGCACTCGAACTCGATGGCGGTCGCCTTCATCGACTCCTCCTGACGCCGCCCGCCCCCGGCCCACGGTGCTCGCTGACGTCGCGCGCGTTGAGCTCATGGATCACCCGGAGGCCCTCCAACGTCAAGTCGGGTGCGAGGTGATCGACCGCCGAGGTCTCGCGCGAGACCAGCGGCGCCAGCCCGCCGGTGGCCACGACCGCACAATCGAAGCCCGCCTCGGCCCGCATGCGCGCCACCAGACCCTCGACCAGCCCCACGTAACCCAGGATCAGGCCCGACCGAATGGCCGCCGGATTGTTGCGGCCCACCGCCGCGCGCGGCCGCGACAGCTCGACGCGCGGCAGGCGCGAGGCGTGACGGAACAGGGCCTCGCTCGAGATGCCGATGCCCGGGCAGATCGCCCCGCCGAGGTACTCGCCCTTGGGCGTGACCACATCGAAGGTTGTCGCGGTGCCCATGTCGATGATGATGAGCCCGCCGCTCCACCGACTGCGCGCCGCGACTGCGTTGACCACCCGATCGGGTCCGACCGCCGCCGGGTCTTCGTACAGAATGGGCATGCCGGTGCGCACGCCGGGGCCGACCACCAGGCAGCGCACGTCGAAGCTGGCCGCGGTCATCTCGACCACCGGCCGGGTCAGCGGTGGCACCACCGACGAGGCAATGGCCGCATCGATCGGCAGCGGGCGCCGCTGATCATCGCGCAGCAGCGGGCGGATGAGCGCGCCCAGCTCGTCGGCGGTGGTGCCCAGACTGGTCGAGACGCGCAGGCGTCGCGCCAGGCGCGGGCCATCCCACACGCCGATCACCACGTTGGTATTGCCGATGTCGATGGCCAGCAGCATGGGCAAGACTCTCCGCGCGATTATCGCCGTCCAAGGGCCTGGCAAGAATCTACTCGAGCGACCGAGGGCGCCGATACGCATGCGAAGGGCCAGTGCGCCCAAAGGCCGCGACGAAGTTGTACCTGAAGGTCCGGCGAGGGGGCCAAGCCCGCGAAACGACGGGGCGTCGGCCCCGCCCGGAGGGCGGCCGCGGACGGAAACGGCCCTGCGCGTGCGGAGCGGCGGCCGAATCGCCGAGTGGTTTCTTGCCGGGCCCCAAGCGTGTGATGGGAATGCCTCAACACCCGCGGGTCTCTTCGGCGAGCGCGCGGCCGTGTTGAACCAGCGCGTCCTTGAGCCGCAGCGCGGCGCGGGTGCGATGCAGGTCGCCCCGATAGATCAGCGCGATGTCATCGGGAAAATCGGGCAGCGCCTCGTGCAGCCGGTGCAGGCGCCCCGGATGGCCATAGCGCGCGACCCGCAGCGGCAGCACGCCGACGCCCAGGCCGCTCAGCGTCAGGCTCTTGACCAGCTCCAGCTCTCCGCAGGTCAGCACCCGCGCGGGCGTCACCCCCGCCTCGGCCACCCGATCGAGCAGATCGCTGCTCTGCGGCAGACGCTCGACCAGCATCAGCGGCCCCGCGCGCAGCCGCGCATAGGCCCGCTGGAGGTCTTGCTCGGGCTCGGCGGCGATGAACGTCACCGCGTCATCAAACAGGCGCACCAGCACCAGATCGGCGTGCGCCCGCGGATTGACCACCAGGCCGAAGTGCAGCACACGATCGATGACCCGCTGCTGCACCTCGGCCGACGGCCCGTTCCACAGCGTCACCTCGATCTTGGGCGCCTCGGCCATGAACTGCTTGAGGAACGCCGGCAGAAAATAGGCGCCCAGCGAGTCGTTGCACCCGATGGTGAAATGGCCGACCTCGCCCTCTTCGAGCCCGGCGATCTGTTGCTCCAGCTCATCGAGCAGCGCGAGGAGCGTATCGGCCCGACGCGCGAGCGCCTCGCCGGTGCTGGTCACCTCGACGCCCCGCGAGGTGCGCAGCAGGAGCGTCGTCTTGAAATGCGCCTCCAGCCGTTGCACCGCCGCCGAGAGCGTCGGCTGCGTGCAACTGAGCGCGCGCGCCGCCGCGGTCAGGCTCTGGTGCTCGGTGATGGTCTTGAAGACCCGCAGCAGATCGGTATCCATAGCGAATCCCTATAGCACACATCAGTAACCCATTGCGTCGCTCTATGCCCCAGCGGCGTCTCTCCTTCGAATCTCAACCACGTGCGAGGGAGGCTTCTGATGCGGACTCAACTCTTCCTGACGGTGATCGCGGTCGCGGTCGCGGCCCAGGGCTGTGACGATGACCCCCAGGCGACGGTCGACGCCGGCGCGGGCGGCGAAGGCGGGCAGGGCGGCGAAGGCGGGCAGGGCGGCGAAGGCGGGCAGGGCGGCGAAGGCGGCGGCGCGCCCCCGCTGGTCTGCGGCGAAGACACCCCGATCTGCGTCCCCGGCTGCGGCGAAGGCGAGGTCTGCCAGTTCGACGGCGCCGACTGCGGCTGCGTGCTGCGCTGCAACTCGGCCGCGCCCGATTGCGGCAGCCCTGGCTGCGGCGCGGACGAGATCTGCAACACCGCCTGCGAATGCGAACCGCGTGGCTGTCAGCCCGACGCGCCCGATTGCGGCCCGGCCGGCTGCGGCGCCGACGAGATCTGCAACGCGCGATGTGAATGCGAGGCCGTGCCGCCGCCGCCGGCCAACCTGTTGCGGCGCCCCAGCCGCTCCAGCGCGGTCGACATCAGCGCCGATGACCGCCTGGTGGCCATGGTGAACACCGATGACGGCTCGGTCTCGTTCTTCAATGTCGCCAACCGCGGCGCCGAGACCCGCGTCGGCCGCGTGGCGACCAGCGCGACGCCGGCCAGCGAGCCGGTGGCGGTCGTGCTGCACCCCGACGGCCGCCGCGCCTTTGTCGCCAACCGCGCCGCCGGCTCGGTCTCGGCGATCGAGGGCCTCGAACAGCGCGATCCGGTCCGCGGCGCCGAGATCGCGCTCGGCGGCGAGCCGATGGGCCTCGCGCTGACGCCCACCGGCGCCCGGCTCTACGTCACCAACTGGGTCGCCGGCACCGTCACGGTGCTCGACACCGATGACCTGTCGATCATCGAGACCATCGAGCTGGGCCATAACCCGTTTGCCATCAGCATCACCCACGACGGCGACGAAGAAGACGACGACGAGGTCGCGCTGGTGACCGACTTCTTCGGCCGCCCCGAGGGTCGCGAGGCCGAAGACCTGGGCCGCCACGGCGTGGTCTGGGCCATCGCCGTCGATGGCGCCACCCCGCCGCGCGAGATCGAGCTGGCCCCGATCGAAGAGTGCTTCGTCGGCAATGTGGGCGAAGCGGCGGTCACCAGCGGCTGCTTCCCCAACCAGCTCTATGGCATCACCGTGCACACCGCGTTTGATCGCACCCTGGCCTATGTGGTCTCGGTCGCCGCCGGCCCCGCCGGCCCGGTGAACTTCAACCACAACATGCAGGCGCTCATCTCGGTGATCGACGTCGACGCCGGCCGCGAAGCGCCCGAGCTGGCGCGCAACCTCAACGCGCTGGTCAAGACCCAGGTCGACAACGACGGCGACGAACTGCAAGGCCGCCGCTTTGTCAACGTGCCCAATGGCATCGCGTTTGTGAACCGGCCCGATGTGGTCATCGGCTATGTCAGCAGCGCCGGCAGCGACCTCGTGATGCGCGTCTTCTACACCCCCGAAGGCGAAGTCGAGATCGGCGCGCCGTCGGCCTTCAACATCCCGGTGGGCCAGAACCCGCAAGGCATCGTCACCCGCCACGGCGACAGCGTCGCCGATGCCTTCGTCGCCCAGCTCATCTCGCGCGACCTCGCCACGCTCTCGTTCCGCGATCAGGCGCTTGAGAACACCATCGAGTCGACCGCGCGCCCGCCCCAGGGCTCGACCGACTTCGCCGCGTGGAAGGGCAAGCGCTTCTTCAACACCTCGACCGGTATCTGGTCGCGCGAAGGGTGGGGGAGCTGCCAGTCGTGCCATCCCATGGGCCTGACCGACAACGTGACATGGTCGTTTGCCGCCGGCCCGCGGCAGAGCATCTCGATGGACGGCGTCTATGCCACCGGCGATGCCACCGATCGCCGCGCGCTCAACTGGACGGCCATCTTCGACGAGGTGCATGACTTCGAGCTGAACACCCGCGGCGTCTCGGGCGGTCGTGGCGCCATCCAGGGCGACAACGGACCGCTGGTCAGCGCCGCCGGCGCGGTCTTCGCCGCTCTTGAGGTCGCCGCCGGCGTCAACGAGAACCACCAGGCCCTCAACGGCTCGCTGGCGTTCATCACCCGCGACGCCAGCGTCTGCACCCATGGCACGACCTGCCCCGACTGGGATCAGATCGACGCTTATACGCAGACGATCCGCAGCCCCAACGGCAAGCCGGCCCCAGCCGACACGCTGGCCCGCGGTCGGGCGCTGTTTGATGAGGGCGGCTGCGCCAAATGCCATGGCGGCCCGAAGTGGACCATCAGCCGCACCTTCTATGCGCCCGAAGACGCGGCGGGTGACGGGCCGGGCCAGCGCACGTTTGCGGTCAACGCCGCGTTTGCCGCCGCGATGGACCCGTCGACCCTGCGCGGCTTGCCCCGGGACGTGAACGTCGATGAGACGCTGATCGCCGGCGATGACTCGGATGGCGGGCAGCCGGCCTTCAAGCGCATCGCCTGCAACGTGCGCGCGGTGGGCACCTTCGGCGCCGAGGGCGGTGCGCCCGAGGTGCGGGCCAACAACCAGCCGGCGCAGGGCGTGCGCGGCTTCAACCCGCCCTCGCTGCTCGGCCTCGCGGTCGGCGCACCCTACCTGCACAACGGCGCCGCGGCCACGCTCGAAGGGTTGCTCGCCGACTTCCCTGCGCACACCACTTCGGGCAACCCCAACCTGGTGCTCAGCGGCCCCGATCGCGCCGCGCTGGCTGCATTTCTGGCCAGCATCGACGAGTCGACCCCGGTGTTCCCCATTCCCGACGGCTCAGAGCTGTGTCCCGAGACCTTCACCCCCTGATCGCCCCGCCGCGGCCGGTCATCGGCCTTCTCCCCCGCGCTGCGCTCTGGCACCCTGCGGCAAACGGCTGCGGAGTGCGCGATGCGCCCCCAATCTTGCCTGAAGGGCGCCCTGATCGTCTGGGCGCTGACCGCGACCGCGCTGCCCGCGCGCGCCGATGACGCGGCCGAGCAGGGCGTTGAGCTCATGGCTCGGCTCGGGTGCCTGTCATGCCATTCGCTCGATGGCACCGCGCGGGTGGGCCCTCCGCTCGCCGGCCGCTTCGGCTCCTACGTGCGGGTGCGGGTCGATGGCGTTGTCCTCACCGGGCCCTTCGACGCCGACTACATCGCCCGGTCGCTGCGCGATCCCCAGGCCGAGGTCGCCGCGGGCTACGCGCCGGTGATGCCCGCCTATGCGCTCGATGACACGCAGGTCGCGGCCATCGCGGCCGCGCTCGAAGCGCTGCCCCTCCCCGAGCCGAGCGAGCCGCATGGCTTCGCGATGCTGGTCATCGGCCTGCTGCTGTTCACCTTTGGCCATCTGGTGCTCTCCAGCGGTCCGATCCGCGGTGCGCTGGTGGCCCGCATCACCGCCGGTGGCTTCATGAGCCTCTATTCGCTGGTCGTCGGCGCCGGGCTCGGTCTGTTGATCTGGGGCTGGTCGCGCGCACCGTTTGTCGGGCTCTGGGATCCACTGCCCTGGACGCGCTGGGTGCCGTTGCTGGTGATGCCGCTGGCGATGATCTTCTTCGTGTTCGGGCTGACCACGCCCTCGCCGACGCAAGCGATGCAAGAGAAGACCCTGGGCGCGGCCAACCCCGCGCCGGGCATCCTGGCCATCACGCGGCATCCGCAGCTTTGGGCCTATGCCTTGTGGGCGGCGAGCCATCTGCCGCCCAACGGCGATGTGGCCACGGTGCTGTTCATCGGCGCGTTTTTTGTGCTCGCCGTCGGTGGCATGCTGCACATCGACCGCCGCCGCGCCCGCACCGAGGGCGAGGCCTGGCGACGCTTCGCCGACCGCACTTCGCTGGTGCCATTTGCGGCGCTGTTGAGCGGCCGCGCGAAGCTGGCCTTTGGCTGGGGTGACCTGCTGCGCCTCGTGGGCGCGGTGGCCCTCTACTTCGGCTTCATCGCGGTGCACGCGCGGCTCATCGGCGCGTGGCCGCTGCCCTGGGGAGGGAGCTGATGCGCATCGCACGGGCTTTGGGCCTGCTTCTCTGGGCCCTGTTGGCGGTGGCCTGCGATGACAGCGCAGGCGGTCACGGCGGCCAGCCGACGCTGCGCGATGGCCGGCCGAGCGCCGATGCGTTGGCCGACATGGCGCCGCCGGTCGACATGGCGCCCGCCGAAGACGCCGCGCCCGACGGCCGGCTCGATGAGATGGACGCCGCGCCGCCGGAGCTGGCCGTCGACGCCGCCATCGCCGACGCTGCGCCCATGCCCGACGCGGCGCCGCCGATCGACGCGCAGACCGATCAAGCGCCACCGCCCGACCAGGCCCCGCCCGCGCCGGTCTGCGGCGATGGCATGCGCGAAGGCGACGAGGCCTGTGACGACGGCGACACGCTCGAAGACGACTATTGTGCCGGCGATTGCAGCGCGGTGACCGGCCGCTGCGGCGATGGCATCGTGCAGCGCAACGAGCGATGCGACGACGGCCAGGCCGCCGATGGCTGCGACTTGCGCCATGACGGCGGCAACGGCGCGTGTGTCGCCCTGGGAACCTGCTCGGACGGCTTTGTCATCGACGGCGAAGACTGCGTGCCCGCGCAGCGCGACGATGTCATCGACATCTTTGTCGACAACTTCTGCAACATGCGCGTCGATCCGAGCGAGGTGCATGTGCCGGGCGGGCAGTCGGTCGAGCTGACCTTTCGCAACCGCAGCCGCGATTACCCCGTCGATGTGTGGCTCTCGTATGGCGGCGGCTTCCTCGACCTCGAGATCGGGCGAGAGTGGCATGACCCCATCGCGCATTGCACGGGTCCCCGCCGGCCGCGGCAGGAATACGCCGACATCTCGACGGCCTGCTCGGCGTGGCGCCTGATCATCTATTGCGATTGAGGTGGGGCCGCGGCGTATGATGCGCCGACGCGCCGCGGGGAGCGGCGGATGGCGTGGCGTCTTTGAACGCCGGGAGGAGCTTCATGAACGCGCGGTTCTGGCCGATGGCCGTTGCCCTGGCAGGTCTCTTCGGATGCGTTGGCGCGGGCGGCGGCGGCGGCGGCTCGGACGGCGGCGCCGCCTGCACGCCGGGCCGGGTTGAAGCCTGCCCTTGCGCCGGGGGCGGCATGAGCGTGCAGACCTGTGGCGATGACGGCCGCTTCGGCGCCTGCGAGTGCGAAGGCGGCGAAGGGGGAATGGGCGGTCAAGGTGGCGAGGGCGGCATGGGCGGCGAGGGCGGCATGGGCGGCCAGGGCGGCATGGGCGGCCAGCCGGTCGACTGCAACACGCTCTGCGCCGATGTCGGCGCCTGCTTCGCCGATTCGCCACGCTGCCCCGATTTTTCACGCGCTCAGCCGTTGGTCACGGCGTGTCTCAACGCTTGCGAGGCGGGCCGACTCAACGCCCGTGACTTCGACGGCTGCCCGGCGGTGCTCGATGCCTTGCTCGCCGAGCCCGCGGTCGCCCTGCTCTGCGGCGCCGTCGATGCTGGCGCGGCCTGCTTCGACGCCGATGGCACTCACGGTTTTTGCGCCGGCGCCAACGAATGCAACGGGCAGCGTGCTGAGGGCAACTGCCTGCCCGGTCTGGTCTGTTGCACCGGTCTCGCCTGCGCGACCGGCGACGGTCGTGAGGGCATCTGCATCGGCCGCCTGGCTTGCCGCGGCGACACGGAGCCCGGCGCCTGCCCGGGCGGCGCCGAGATCAGCTGCTGCATCGAACAGACCCCTGGCGGCGGCCCCTGCGCGATCAACGGCGACTGCATCTCGGACGCCTGCGCGGCCGAAGGCGGCGAGTTCTACGCGCCCGGCGGGTTCTGCCTGCAGGCCTGCGCGGGCGACGTCGACTGCCCGGGTGGCCGCTGCATCCGCAGCGGCGGTGGCTTCCTCTGCGTCGAGGGCTGCCCCGATGGCGAGTGTCGCGATGGCTGGACGTGTCGGCCGCGCGTTCGTCTCAATCAGGCCGGCGCGGAAGAGACGCTCGATGTCTGCCTGCCCGACTGCCGCTTTGTCGGATGCAGCAATGGCATGATCTGCGACAACGACACCGGTCGCTGCGAGGCAGTCGAGCCATTCGATCCGGGCGAGTGTCGCTACCCGTGCGGTGCCCAGGAGGACTGCATCGAGGGGCGCTGCGTGCGCCGCGATGGCAGTTGCGGCACGACCTATCACTGCGCGGTCGGGTACGAGTGCGAGGCGGGGCGCTGCGCTCCGGGGGAGTTCCTGCCCTGCACGCCTGCCAACGGCGGCCCAGAGTGCGGCGCCGATCAGGTCTGCGTGCCGTCGGGTGACGGGGCGGGCGTCTGTCTCAACGGGTGCGCGGCCGACCTGGACTGCGGGATCGACCAGACCTGCCAGGCGCTGCTGCCCGGCGTACCGAACTTCTGCTACTACGTCTTCTGCGCACCCAACCAACTCTACGGGGCCTGCGATATCGGTGGCCTGCCGGGCACCTGCCGGCCGTTGCAGGGCGACGAGACCCGCGGCCTCTGCCGCCACGCCGGCCGTGCCGCCGAGGGCGCGATCTGTGACGCCCAGGCCGACGCGCGCATCGCGCTGCAAGCGGGCCGCGTCTGCGGTACGGGCGGCATCTGCTTCGGGGACACCGATGATCCGCTCGACCCCAACAACGCAGGCAACGGTCGCGGCGTCTGCCAGCAGATCTGCGACCCCCGCGGCAACGATTGCGGCGCGGGCGAGGCGTGCATCCACTTTGGTGCGGTGGACGACCCCGACACCGCCGTCGACGAGGAGTTCAACCTGGGCTTGTGCCAGGCGTTCGACTGCCTGCTCGCCAACGGTGATTGTCCCCCGGGCAGGACCTGCCGGGCGCTGAGCCTGCTCAATCGCGAGGGCCTCTGCGAGCTGGTGGGCCCCATCCCCATCGGCGGGAGCTGCTCCGACGCCTCGGACTGCGACGCGGATGCCATCTGCCTCAACGGCGGCAGCGGACCGGTCTGCATGCGCTTGTGTGACATCGACGATGCGCCCGAATGCCCGCTGGGGCAGACGTGCATCGCTGGCAATATCGGATGGGAAGTCAATGTCTGCTACTGACTGGAAGCTGGAGGGCAAGGTCGCCCTCATCACCGGGGCGAGCCGGGGCATCGGTCGCGCGATCGCCGAGCGGCTGGCCCGCGAGGGCGTCAAGCTGGCGCTCGCGGCCAAGACGGTCGAGCCGGATCCGCGGCTGCCCGGCACGCTGCACGATGTGGCCGCGGCGGTGAAAGCGGCCGGCAGCGAGGCGCTCGTCGTGCAGATGGACGTGCGCGATGACGCCGCCGTCGCCGCGGGCGTCGCCGCGACCGTCGAGCGCTTCGGGCGGCTCGACATCGCCATTCACAACGCCGGCGCGCTCTGGTGGAAGCCGATCGAGCACACGGCGGCCGATCGCTTCGATCTGGTCATGGGCGTCAACGCCCGTGGCGCGCATCTGCTGGCGCATCATGCCATCCGCCACCTGCGCGCGGCCGGCGGCGGGCATTTCCTGGTGATGAGCCCGCCGATCCTGCTCGCGTCGTTGGTGGGCAAGAGCGCCTATATGCTCAGCAAGCTGGGCATGACCATGACCGCGATGGCGCTGGCCGACGAGGGCCGCCGCGATGGCATCGCCGCCAACGCGCTGTGGCCCGAGACGCTGGTCGAGTCGGCGGCGACGGTGAACTATCGCATCGGCAACCCCAGCCTCTGGTACAAGGCCGATCTGGTCGCTGACGCCGCCTATGAGGTGCTGCGCACGCCTCCTCGTGAGCGTACCGGGCAGGCGTTGCTCTGCATGCGGGTGCTGCAAGAGGCGGGCGTGACCGATCTGACGCCGTATCGCTGCGACCCGAACAGCGAGCCGCCGGTGCTCGATCCCTCGTTTGCGCTGCCGCAGGTGGGGGGCAAGGACAAGTCCGACGGCACGCTGTGAGGGCGCGGACGGGCCTCATGCTCGTCGGGCTGCTGCTCAGCGCCTGCGATGACGGCGCGGCCGACTCGGCGCTCGATGGGCCGGCGCTGGACGCGGCGCCCGACTCGGGTTCCGACGGCCCGCCTGTCGACGCTGCACCGTCCACCGACGCCGCCCTGGCGGCCGACGCCCGGCTTGATCCTTGCCGCGCTCCACCGCCGCCCGATCCGGCGTTCCCCTTGGCCTTGGCGGCCGAACTGCAAGCGGCGCTCGACGCCCACACCCGCGCCGCCGGCGCGCCCGGCGTGGTCGTCGGCGTGGCCCTGGTCGACGGCGCCACCTGGGCCGGCGCCGCCGGGCTGGCCGATGGCAATACCGGCGAGCCGATGACGCCCTCCGCCCGCTTCCGGGTCGGCAGCGTGACCAAGACCTTCACCGCGGCGCTCATCATGCAGCACGTCGAAGCCGGCGACTGGACGCTCGACGATCCCATCGACGCCTATGTGCCGGGCTATGACTTCGGCCCCGAAGTCACCCTGGCGCGCCTGCTGGCCCACACCGCGGGCGTCTACAACTACACCGACGATGCTGGCTTTTTGCTGCGGCGCACAATGCCACAAAGCCCGCGGGACATCATTGATTTTGCGTTGCAGCATGAAAGCGGCCTCGCGCCCGGCGAGGCGTACCTCTACTCCAACACCGGCTATTACCTGCTCGGCCTGGCCCTCGAAGCGGTCGAAGCGCGACCGTTCCCCGAGATTGTGCGCGACCGCCTGTTGACACCGTTTGGCGTCGACGCGCTCTGGATGGAGCAGTACGAGCCATCGCCTTCAAGCTGCGACCCGGTGACCGGCCATGTGGGCGGCGGCACCGAGGTCACCGAGGGCTTCTCGATGTCATGGGCGTGGGCCGCCGGCGGGCTGGTGGGTCCCGTGGGCCCGCTCTGCGTCTGGGCGCGCGCGCTGTTTGCCGGCGACGTGGTCTCGCCGATGAGCCGCAGCGCCATGATCGAGCCGACGCCGCAATCGATCGCCGCCGGCGAACCCTACGGCCTGGGCGTGCGCGTCACCGAGCGCGGCGGCCGGCCGGTGCTGGGCCATACCGGTTCGACCATGGGCTTTCGCGGCGAGTTGTTCTTCGATCCGGCCAACGGACTTTGCGTCACGGTCGAGACCAATGACTTTACCGCCGATCCCATGCCGGTCGCCGAAGCCATCTGGGCCGTGCTGCGCTGATCAGGGTGCCGCGCGATCGGCCATCCAGGCCAGATAATCGACCACCGCGCGCACGTCATCGGGGCTGAGCGTCTCGACGAAGCGCGGCATCTTCTCGTTGCCGCGCGGCGCTCGCACCTTCTGCCAGTCGAGGATGAACTGTTCGAGCACCGGGCGCGCAAAATAGCGCGTGATGTTCATCGGTTGGCCCAGCTCGGGTCCGATCAGGCCGCCCACGCCGTTGACGGCGTGACAGGTCACACAAGAGCGGCTGAAGATCGCAAAGCCGGCGCGCGCCGCGGGCGTCGCCGCCGCCGCATCGAGCCGGTCGGGGTCGATCGCTGCCGCGGGCGGCGTGGCCTCGACTTCAATGCGGATGACCTGATAGGGCCAGCTCCAGGGAAAGGTCTCGGCGACCGACGCGCCGTCCCAGACGATGTAGAACGGCCCCGGATCGACCACCTCTCCCGTGGCCTTGGTGAACCTGCCAAAGGGCACGTCGCGTCCGTCGGCGTCTGCTTCGCCCCAGGCGAGCACCGCGTGATGCGTCGCGAGCTGGCGTGCCGGGATTTGGGCGCGAAAGCCATCGGCGCAGACCACGGTCAAGGTGCCCAAGGCCGGCGGCGCGCCGCCAAAGGTCGCCAGCATCGGCAGCAGCGGCACGCCCCGGTAGCGTCGCTTCTGTCCGTGCCACTGCGGGTCGGGCGTCTCGAGGATCTCCGCAGCCACCCGCGCCCGTAGCCCGTCGATTGTCACCGTCTCTTCGGCGGCGCCGATCTTGAGCTGAATCGGCACCGCCACGGCGGGCGCCGCGATCGCCACTGCGGTGGGCGCCGGGATCTCCGCCGCGGCGGGCGCGGGCGGGGCGGGGGACTCGGCCCGGCAGGCGACGAGCCAGAGCGCCGCGACGCTCGCACACACCATCCGCTGTTCCCGTCGTCGCATGCGCGTGGCCTCCACCGTGAGCTGGCCGCGAGTCTATCATCAACCCAGGATCGTCCGATCGGTGGCATCAACCCCCGCCGATGTGCATGATGCCCGCACTCACCGGAGAGGTTCGATGCCGCACGCGCGGTTTGAAGATGTAGAGCTCGCCTACGAGGTCGCCGGCGCGGCGGGCTCGCCGGTGCTGCTCATCATGGGGTTCTCGGTGCCCGGTCGGGCGTGGTCGGGCCAGGTGCCCGCGCTGGCCGAACGCCACCGCGTCGCCTGGTTCGACAACCGCGGCGTGGGCAATACGCAAGCCCGGCCGGGGTGGTATTCGATGCGCCTGCTCGCCGACGATGCGCGCCGGCTGCTCGACCACCTCGACTGGCCCACCGCGCACATCGTCGGCGTCTCGATGGGCGGCATGATCGCCCAGGAGCTGGCGGTGACGGTGCCCGACCGGGTGCGCAGCCTGACGCTGATCGCGACCCACGCGGGCGGCGTACGGGCCCGCACGCCCACCTGGCGCGGATTGATGCGCTTCGCCGGGGTCACTTTGGGCCGCCG
>JAGQJJ010000198.1 GCA_020430675.1 Myxococcales bacterium | reverse complement strand
ACAGATCTTCGCCGCCGTCTTCGCGGGCCACGAAGCCGAAGCCGCGCCCGGTGAGCGTGAGCGTGCCCGTCGCCGTCGTCACCGCCATCGGCCGACCAAAATGGCGGCCGTGATGGCGCTCAAGCGCGCCGCGCTCGACCAGCTCGGCCAATTGGTGCCGCAGCACGTGGCGCGCGCTTTGGGGCAGGTCGAGCGTGCGCATCAGGTCGCGCACCTTCAGCGTCGCCGGGGCGGCAGGGAAGGCGGCGAGAATGGTCTCCGAGTCGACGGACACGCGCACTCCAATCGGCGGTCGTCGGGGCCCAGGGGCCGCCGAGCCCGCGCAGTGTACGCGCGCCGTGCCGCCTATCACAACCGGCGGGCACCGTCGGGGTTGACGCGGGTCACGAAATGGCCCATCCACGGGAGCGAGGTTACAGTCGCCAGGATGAAGGAATCCGTTGGCGGTGGACGAAGGGGATGAAGGCGAGATTCGGCCGATACGTTTTCCTCAAGAAGCTCGCCGTCGGCGGAATGGCCGAGATCTTCCTGGCGCGCCGCCTGAGCTTTGGCGGCTTTGCCAAGTTCATCGTGCTCAAGCGTTTGTTGCCCGAACATCGCGGGCGGCGGGCCTATGAGCAGCTCTTCCTGACCGAAGCCCGCATCGCCGCGGTGCTCAATCATCCGAACATCGTCAGCCTGCACGACCTGGGCAAGCTCGACGACGCCTACTTCATGGCGATGGAGTACGTGCACGGCGTCTCGGGGGCCGAGCTGATGGCGCGCGCGGCGCAATCGCGCAAGCCGCTGCCGCTCGGCTGCACGCTGCGCATCGTGGCCGGCATCGCCGACGCGCTGCATTACTGCCACACCACGCTCGACCTCGATGACGACCCGATGCGCATCCTGCATCACGACGTCAGCCCGCATAACGTGCAGATCAGCTACGAGGGCGAGGTCAAGCTGCTCGACTTCGGCGTGGCGACGCGCATCGGCCACCCGGCGCCGGGCGGGCGGCGCGGCAAGCCGGCTTATATGTCGCCCGAGGCCATCGAAAAGCGCGACCTCGATCACCGCAGCGATCTGTTCTCGCTGGGCATCGTGCTCTACGAGATGTCGCTCAGCCGGCGGCTTTTCAAGGCCAGCACCGCCAAAGAGACGATGCAGCGCGTGCGCGCCGCGCTGGTCAAGCCGCCGACCGAGATCGACCCCGATTTTCCGCGCAGTCTTGAGACCGTGCTGCTCAAGGTGCTCAGCCGCGACCGCGCCGCGCGTTTTCCCGACGGGCGCGCGTTTGCCGCGGCGTTGCGGCAGATCGCCGAGGAGCTCGACCTTGATCTGGGTCAGGATGCCTTCTCTGCGTATTTGCAGGACTTGTACGCCGAAGAGATCAGCCAACGGCGCGCCGAGCTGATCGCGCTGGTGGCCGCCGCCGAGCCGGGTCGGGCCCGCGAGCGCGACGACGAGGCCGACGCGCCGGGCGAGTCGGGCGAAGCGACGACGAGCATCGCCGGGCCGGCCACGCTGTCAGAGCAGGTCGCGGTGCCGGCCGACGACGACGATGACGAAGCGCCCGACGGCTCGGTCGACGCCTCGGTCGAAGGGCTGCCCGGCGTGGCGGGCGATGTCGAGCCCGAAGACTCCGACATGGCGACCATGGTGCGTTCGGTCGCCGATCTGCCCTTCTCGGTGCCGCCCGCGGCGCCGACGCCCCAGCCGATGCAGCCCGGCGACGCACCGACGCCCACGCCCATCCCCGACGTGGCCGATGTGGGTGATGGCGAGCTGGAGATGCCCGCCGAGCCCTCGACGTCGAGCGCCGACCTTGAGGGCGAGGGCGAAGAAGCGGTCGCCTATGAGCTGCCGCCCGGGGCCAATGATCCGGACAGCGATTGGGACAACCACACGATGGCCGCGCCCCTCGCCGCGGCGCGTCGCCGGCTGATCCTCGTCGCGCTCATCGGCCTGTTTGTCGGCGTCGGCGCCTTTTTCGTCGGCCGCAACTTTGACCGCTTCGGGGTCGGGCGGGGCACGCTCTTTGTCGAGAGCGATCCGGCCGGCGCCAAGGTCTTCGACGGCTCACGCTTCCTCGGCCTGACGCCCTACCTGTCGGAAGGCGCGCCGGTCGGCACCGTCTTCAAGCTCCGGGTCGAGCGCGAAGGCTACGAGCCGGTGAGCCACACCGTCAGCCTGCTGCCCGAGCGAAGGCATCGCACGGTGACCGTCAAGCTGCATCGCATCGGCGGCCGCTGAGCCACCTCAAAGGTCGTCGTCGAGATCCTTGGAGGGCGCGATCGGCGGGGCGCGTCGGCCAAAGAGCCTTGCCGGTGGCAAGCCCTGAGCGCGGCGCCAGTCCTGGTAGGCGGCCCAGTCGCGGTCGAAGGCATGCGACTCTTCGTAGGACTCTTCGATCAGGGCTTCCCACTGTTCGGGCGACGGCCCCTCGTCGATGCGGCGCGTCGCTTCGGCGCGGCTGATGCGCCCCATCTTCCAGAGCCGATAGGCGTCGAGCACGATGCCCAGGCCCGGGTTGCGGTCGGGGCTGCGCCAGTCCATGCGTCGTGACTTCTCGGCGCCGGGGCCGTCTTCCGGGTTGAACTCTTCGGCGATGTTTCGCGGCAGCGCGGTGTATGGGGTGTCATCGATGACATTGGTGAAACAATCCCACAATGGCATCGCGCTGGCATCGGGTCGGCCGAGCGGTGGCACCGCAAAGATGCGCTCGATGGTGGCAAAGATCGATACAAACGAGCCATGCACATGCGAGACATGGCCGCGCCGCGCCCAGGGGCCGATGGCGATGAGGTACGAGCGATGCGCGTCGAGGTGGTCTTCGCAGCCCTGGGTGTCATCGGGCACCACGAAGATCGCGGTTCGCCGCCAGAAAGGCGAGCGCGAGACGGCCTCGACCAGCAGGCCGACGGCGTAATCGCTGTCGGCGACCATCGACTCGGGGATCGGGAAGCCGGGGTCGGTGCCTTGCGTGTGATCGTCGGGCAGCGCGACATACGTGAACGGCGCCAGCTGGCCCCGCTCGATCTGGCGGATCAGGTAGCGCACCTTGTCTTCATCGCGCACCGAGAAGTTGACCGCCGGGCCGCCGGGCCACGCCGCGTCGGACCATTGAATCACCGCCTGCCCGGCGCGCGTGCGGGCCAGCATGCCGACGATCTCGCCGTAGCTCTGCAGGCCGACGCCGTGGTCGATGAGGTGGGTGAACAGGTTGCCGCGGTCCGGTACCGCCGGAGCGGTGAGCTGAAAGCCCTGGAAGACACCCGAGCGCACCTTCTCGATCCAGATGCGCTCGACGTACTCGGTGAGGTGCATCGAGGTCAGCAGCAGGTGGCCCTCATCGCTGTTGAGCACCTCGGTGTGGAAGTTGTCGGCGATGCAGTACTGCCGCGCCAGGGCGTGGAGGTTGGGCGTGATCGTCTCGCCCCAGCGCAGCAGCGACGGGTCGACGTCGACGTCGAGCTCGTTCGGGTCGAGGTCGCCGAACACGCAGTCGAAGGTCTTGTTCTCCTTGACCACCACGATGACATGCTCGATGGGCGAGCGATCGGTGGGGCGCGTGGGGATGGGAAAGCGGCCCGGGCATTCGTACTGCCACACCGTCGTCGGGCGGGCGAAGGCCGCCGCGGCGCGCGCCGAGGCGGCTTCGAGGTCGACGGCGGCCAGATCGACAAACGTCGCGCTGCCTTTGATGCGCTCCTTGGCGCCCTCGCCGTCGTTGGGGCCGGCGCCGCCGCCCTTGGCCTCAGCGACGACCAGGCGGCCCACGCCGGGCACCAGCGTCACGTCGGCGGGATACCGCGCGGTCGGCAACTCGCCGAGCAGCGTCATGGCATCGGTCGCGATGACCGAGACCGCGTTGTCGGCGCCCCGGGTGGCGTAGAGCCGGCCGGCGGCGTCGTCGAGGGCCAGGGCGTTCACGTTGCTATTGGGCAGCGGCGCGCCCTCGGCGTCGGTCCAATCGGTGCCCGCCACGGGCGTCCAGGCGACCACCTCGCGGCGCAGGGGATCGACCGAGGCGATGGCATCGGTGCCCGAGACGGCGATGTAGAGCCGCGTGCCATCGGCGGCGACCGCCATTCCGGCCGGCGAGGTGGGCACGTCGACCGTGGCGGCCACGCTGAAGTCATCGAGGTCGACCACGGCCACGCCCGAACCGGCCAGATCGGAGGCGTACACCTCATCGGTCGTGGGCACGTACACCACGTCCCAGACCGCGCCGGGCACCTCGACGCGGCGCGTCTCGACCCCCGCTTCGGTGTCGACCTCGACCACGCCCGCTTCGGCGAACAGCCCGACCCACAGGCGGGTGCCATCGGGCGAGAGCGCCAGCCCCGAAGGCATGCCCGGGATCGCAATGCCATCAATGGCTTCCAGCGTGCCATCTTCGCGCACGGCGAAGCGATCGACACGATCGGCGACGCCCGCCGAGGCATAGAGCGTATTGCCGTCGGGCGAGATCGCCAGGCCGAAGAAGGCTTCGTCGCGCTCGATGGTCTGCACGATGGTCCCGGCGATGGGATCGAGCACCACCAGGTCGCGGTCGTCGCGGCTGGCGGTGGTCAGGTAGACCGCGCGGCCGTCGGGGTGGGCGCGCACGCCGGTCGGGGTGCCCTCCATCACCACGTTGGGGCCGGCGGGTGCGGCTTCCCGGCCTTCGGGCGTCAGCCGCGTGCCCTCGGCCAGCGCGCCCGGTCGTCGAAGCGCCTCGGCGGGCGGGTCGGGCAGGCAGGGCGGGCCGTAATCGGGCGCGGCGTCGACCTGCGCGTCGGCGATGGCATCGGGCATGGCATCCGGCATGGCATCGGCCGTGGCGTCCGGCATGGCATCGGGACTGGCGTCGGCGCCGAGCCGCGCATCGATCGCCCGGGCGGCGTCGGCCACGGTCATCGCCTGCTCGATGGGGGCCTGATCGTCGCAGGCGGCGGCGACGACGCAAAGCACGAACGTCCAGCACTTGGTCAGTCGCGCGGACACACAACCGCCTCGGTGCCCAGGTCAGAGATATCGATGTTCAGGTCGAACGCCACGCCCTCGACGGTCGCGTCCATGTCGATCGACCGCGCGGCGTACGGGCGGCGCTGCGGGTCGCCATCGCCGTCCAGCGCGGCCAGCGTGACGCTCGCTTCGGCGCCCGGCGCCAGCAGATCGATGGTCTTCTCGGCCGCCGTGCTGCCGGGCTTGCCGTAGCAGCCCTCGTAGTACAGCGTCAGCCGGACGGCCTTCATCGGGCGGTCGAGCGGGTTCTTGACGGTGATGAGCAGGTCTTCGCCCTTGCGCGTCGCCCGCAGCGCCTCAAAGGGCCGCGCGGCGGTGGCGCGGAAGGCGCTCACCGGCGGGCCGTGGCGCACGATGCGGATGCCATTCTTGCCATAGCTCCAGTCATCGCGCATCTGCATGGGTTCGCAGGGTTGCACCACGCCGACCGCCGGGCCATCGGCCGCGGTGCCTTCGACCAGCACCGGTTTGCCCACCAGCCCCGCGGCCTCGGCCGGCGCGGCCAGCAGGCGCACGAAGCCGACCTCAAAATGTGGCGCGCCCCAGACGGGCTTCGTGCCCTCACAGGCGAAGTCGGCCTCTTCGGTGAGCACGCCGACCAGCGCTGCGGGCGCCGCCGGCTTGCGCGCCAGGTCGGGGGCGTTTGCGGTCTGTTGCGCGGGCGCGGGCGCGAGCAGCGCGATGAGCAGAGCGAGCATGGGCATCTCCGTCGACGTGCGGCCAAGATCGGCGCTTGACAGCCACGGCGTCAAGGGGCACACCGCAGGCGGAGGTGGCCATGCCGCTCGCGGATCTCGACGCCCTTCGCCCCGCCCCGCGCTCGGTCCCGCTCACCCTGGCGCTGCGCCTGCGCTTCGGTGACGCCACCGGCATCATCGGCTGGTCGTTCATGGCGATGGGCTCGCTGTTCACCGTGGTCTTCCTGGTGCTGGCCAACCCGACCGAAGCCATCCGCCTCGCGGGCGAGACGGCGCGCACCGAGGGGCGAATGCTGGGTTGGGAAGAGACCAGCGCCTCGGTGAACGAAGCGGCGGTGGTGGCCAATCACTTCGTCTACACCGTCGATGGCATCGAGCGCGAAGGCGTGTCATACGGCGTGGGCGTCGGTTATGCCACCGACGAGGTGGTGCCGGTCGAGTATGCGGTCGAGCACCCCGAGTCGGCGCGCATCCCTGGCATGCAGACCGGCTTGATGCCGCTGTGGCCGGTGGCGCTGGTCGGCCTGTTTCCGCTGATCGGCTTGATGTTCGCGACGCATCGCTTCTTCAGCGGCGGCAGCACGATCGCGCTGCTGCGGGCCGGCCGCCCGGCGCGTGGCAAGGTGGTGGGCACGGCGACGACCGGGGTGCGCATCAACAATCGGCCGCAATATGCGGTGACCTTCACCTTCACCGACCACCTCGACGCCGAGCACGAGGTCAAGGTGCGCACGCTCGATCTGCAGGCGTTGCTCGACGAGCCCGAAGAGGCGCTGCTGTACGATCCCAATCGCCCGACGCGCGCGGTGGCGCTCGACCAGTTGCCGGGCATCATCGCCGTCGATCGCATGGGCGGCTGGCGGCCCGCGCCGCTCGGGTCGGTGATCGGCACGATGGTGCCGGTGACGCTGACCTTGCTGATCGCGGGCACGGCGGCGCGGTACATCTTCGGTGGTTGACGACGGGGCGGGGCCGGCAGTACGACACACGCGCGGCGGTGCACGCCGGGAGATGCGGATGCAGGTGGCGGTGATCGGCGCCGGGCGCTTTGGCAGCTTGCACGCGGTCAAGCTGGCGGCGGTGCCTGGGGTGCGCGTGGCGGCGGTGGTCGACCTGGACCCGGCGCGCGCTGCCGCGGCCGCGGCGCGGGTGCCGGGTGCGCTGGCGCTGACCGACCTCGACGCGCTGGCGCCGGGCGTGGTGGCGGCGACGGTCGCGGTCGACGTGCCGCGGCTCGCTGGGGTCACCGCGCGGCTGCTCGACCGGGGGCTGCACGTGCTCGCCGAGAAGCCGCTGGCCATGCACGCCGACGCCGCCGAGCGTCTGCAGCGGCTCGCCGAGCGGCGCGGCCGGGTGCTCGCGGTGGGTTTTGTCGAGCGG
>JAGQJJ010000197.1 GCA_020430675.1 Myxococcales bacterium | reverse complement strand
TCGTCGTCGACGCCATTGAGGCAGGCCGGCGGCACGGCGGGATCGGCCTCGTCGTTGTCGCCGCGCGCGACGCAGCCCGGGTCGAGCGGGTAGTCGATGCGGTTGTCGCCGTCATCGTCGACCCCGTTATTGCAGGCCGCCGGCCGCGCCGGATCGCGCTCGCTGTCATCACTCGGCCCGCCACAGCCCGGGTCTTCGAGGTCGATGAAGCCATCCCGATCGTTGTCGGCGCCGTCATCGCATTCGGGATCATCGCGCACGCTCTCGATCGAGAGCTTGAACCGCCCGCCGATGCCCAGCTTGGTGTCGACGATGATGTAATAGGTGCCCGGCGGCAGCATGTTGACCGTGATGCGCCCGTTCGAGGCGCCGCCCGCCGAGCCGTCGTCGCAGGCCAGCTCGGTGTTCTGCTCGGCGCAGGCGCTGCGCAGGTAGACCGCCGTGCCCACCTCGGTCTCGGCGTGCGCGGTGCTGATCACCAGCCGCGCGTTGTAGGGGTTGCGATAGACGTAGGCCACCTCGGGCGCGTTGCGCCCTGCGCAGCGGCCGGCCAGCGCGTTGGTGCCGCCCTCGCGCTCGTCGGTATTGCCGAAGACAAAGGGCTGGCCGAAGAAGTACTCCTGGAAGTGCACCCCCTGGCCGCAGACGTCGGTCTCGTCGTCCCACGCGGCGCTGACGCAGCCGGTGTCCTGCGGGTAATCGGTCAGACCATCTTCGTCATCGTCGGCGTCGTTGCTGCACGCGGCGAAGTCGACCGTGGTCTCGTCGCGGTCGTCGGGCGTCACGCAGCCGGGGTCGTCGGGGTAGTCGAGCACGCCGTCTTCATCGTCATCGAGCCCGTTGAGGCACTCGGCGAGCGGCACCTCGTTGACCGTCAGCTCGACCGAGCCGCCGGCACCGGCCACGCCGTCGACAAAGATGAAGTATTCGCCGCGCGGCGGCGCTTCGATGCGCAGCGTATGGCCGGGCGTCTCGGGCGCGGGCGGCTCGGTGGCGCAACCCACCTCGGCCGCGGGCACGAGGCAATCGGTGCGGCGCACGTAGAGCGTGGTCGGCACCCGAGTCCGCTCGCCGATCGTGGTCACCTCAAGCGCTTCGATGGTGTCGGTCACCCGATAGGCCACCACCGACTCGGGGCTGCCCTGCCCCCCGCATGAGCCGGCGCTGGAGAAGATGCCGTTGCTGGTGTCGAGCACCAGCGGCATGCCGTTGGTGGCGCGGGGCGGGTCATAGCGGTCGAGGCAGGTGCCCTTCTCGCTGGCGTCCGAGGCGGCGATGCAGCCGTCGTCGGCCGGGAAGTCGATGCGCCCGTCGCGGTCATTGTCCTGCCCGTCGGCGCACTCGGGCGTCACCGGCTTGTCGGCCTCGTCGCGGTCGCCCACGCCGAAGCAGCCGGGGTCGTCGGGGTAGTCGATGAGGTCGTCGCCGTCGTCGTCGCGACCGTTGGCGCAGGCCGTCGGCGAGGGCGGGTTGGTCTCGTCATCATCGCCGGCCGCGGTGCAACCCGGCTCCAGCGGGAAGTCGATCACGCCGTCATCATCGTTGTCGATGCGATCGCTGCACTGCGCGACGTGGTCGGGCGGCGACTCGTCGTTGTCGGCGACCGCCGAACAGCCCGGATCCTGCTCGTCGATATAGCCGTTGCGGTCGTTGTCGATGCCATCGGCGCACTCGGGCAGCACCGGCTCGTTGTACTCGTCGTTGTCATTCGCCGAGCCGCAGCCGGGGTCGGCCGGGAAGTCGATGAGCCCGTCTTCGTCGTTGTCGATGCCATCGGCGCACTGACGCTGGCGCTCGTCGTTGTCGAGCGCGTCTTCGCAGCCGGGATCGGCCAGATCGATGAGCCCGTCGCCGTCGTTGTCGGCGCCGTCGCTGCATTGCGGGGCGCCGACGAAGACATCGCGCATGCCGCCATCGGTCGGGTTGCCGCCCTGACCGCCCTGGCCGCCTTCGCCGCCGATGCCGCCTTGGCCGCCTTCGCCGCCGATGCCGCCCCCGGCGCCCGCCGCCGCATCGACGCCGTTGTCGGCGGCGTCGTCACACGCGAAGAGGGCCACCCCCAGAGTCATGATGCAGGCCAAAGCTCGCCAGCGCATGCGCACCCCGCTCATCCGATCGCCAACACCGCGTCTCCCTGCGCGGCGCCGGACACCATAGCGCAGCGGGGCTGGTCAGGATAAGGGCCTGGAAGAGAATTACCTGGCGCAAGCGGGGCACGAAATCGGGTCACCGACCGGTTGCGCTCTGGTGGATGCCTCGGCGGCGACGATCAAAATCCCAGCGGGCCGCGGCGCGGAAGCGTTACCATCGGGCGACGCAAGGCCAGGAGGCTGGTGCACGTGTTCTGGATTCAACTCGCGGGGCTGGTGCTGGTGCTGCTCATCTGGCTGCGCAGCCTGTACAACCTGCTGACCGACTTCGACATCCCGCCCCAGTTCACCCTCGACACCGACACCGCGCCCGACCCCCTGCCCGGCCACGCGCCCTCGCTCTCGGTGATCATCCCCGCGCGCAACGAAGCCGACAACATCGAAGCCTGCGTGCGCTCGGTGCTCGCGCTCGACTGGCCGGGCCCCCTCGAAGTGGTCGTGCTCGATGACCGCTCGACCGACGGCACCAGCCAGATCCTCGACCGCCTCGCCGCCGCGGACCGCCGCCTCAAGGTCTTTGTCGGCGCCGATCCGCCGGCCGGCTGGCTCGGCAAACCACACGCGCTGCACCTGGCGCAGCAGCACGCCACCGGCGATTGGCTGTGGTTCATCGACGCCGACGTGACGCTCGATCCGCTCGGCGCGCGCCGCCTGCTCGGGCGCACCATCGCGCAGGGCGCCGAGATGTCGAGCGCGCTGGGCCATCTGGTGGTCGAGTCGTTCTGGGAGCGCGCGGTGCAGACCCGCGTCGGCGCGCTGATCGCCGGCGGCAACCCGCTGGTCGAGGTCAACGATCCCCTGCACGAGCGCGTGCTGGCCAACGGGCAATGCCTGCTCTTCAAGCGCGAGGCCTACCAGCGCCTGGGCGGCCACGAGGCCATCAAAGGCAGCGTGCTCGACGACGTGGACTTCGCCCGCCTCGCCAAGTCGAATGACGTTCCCTTCCGGCTCTACTTCGGGCCGGGCGTCTTCAAATGCCGCATGTACAAAACGTTCGCCGAGATCTGGCAGGGCTGGACGAAGAACCTCTTCCCCGCCCTGAGCTACAGCATCGGCGACACCCTCTTTGTCACCGCGGTGCTGGCCGCGGTCAGCCTGCTGCCGTTTGTGCTGCTCACGAAGAACCTGATCCTGTTTGGCCTCGGCCAGCCGGTCGAGATGTGGTTCCTGGGCATCGAAGCGGTCACCGTGCTGCTGATCTTCATCGTCGACGCGGTGGGCCACAAGGTGCGCGGGTACAAGTGGGGGCTCTGGTGGTCGTTTCCGATCGGCATGACGGTGATCATCGGCCTCTTCTGGAACAGCGCGTGGCGCATCACCAGCGGGCGCGGCGCGGTCTGGAAGGGCCGCGTCGTCGAAGCGGGCCGCCCGAAGGCGCCCGATTGATGGCCCGTTTGCGCGCTGCTCGACATCGTTTTCGACTCCGGGGTCGAACGGGTTGAACCGACCGCCCCCCCTGCATATCGTGTCGCCCCATGCGATGGAGCTTCCTGGACCGCATCGATGAGCTGATCCCCGGCGAGCGCGCCCGGGGTCGCAAAGGCGTGGCGTCGAGCGAGGATTATTTCGCCGACCACTTCCCCGGTTTTCCGGTGGTGCCGGGCGTCGTGCAGGTCGAAGCGCTCGCGCAATTGTCGGGCAAGTTGATCGAAGTCACCGTGCGCGGGGCCGAGGGCCGCTGGGTGTGGCCGATCCTCAGCATGGTGCGCAAGGCCAAGTTCCGGCGCTTCGTGCGCCCGGGCGATCCGCTGACCCTGCACAGCGAGCTGACGCACCTGCGGGGTGAGTCGGCGCTGTGCAAGGTGCACGGCATGGTCGACGGGCAGCGCACCTGCGATGCCGAGCTGGTTTTTGTCTTCAACCCCGACGACCTCGACACCACCGCCGCGCAAGAGCGCCTCGAACGCCTCGAACGCGAGAACTTGAAGCTGCTGTGGCCCGGTTACGAAGCCTGGGATGCCTCGCTGAAGTCCGACTGACCACCGACCGCCACCCGAGGGGAGCATGCCCGACTCACCGATCGTCATCACCGGCCTCGGCTGCGTGACCCCCCTCGGCGCCAACGTGGCCGAGACCTGGGCCGGCTGCCTCGCAGGCGCCAACGCCATCGCGCCCATCACCCGCTTCGACGCGCACACCTACCCGTGCACCTTTGCCGCCGAGATCCGCAATTACGCGGCGCCGCGCATCGAGGGCCGCTTTGCCCGGTGGTGCGACGACAAGAGCCGCTTTGCGCTCGCCGCCGCCCGCGAGGCGTTGGCCGACGCCGGGCTGCTCGACGCGCGCCCCGACCCGCACCGCTTCGGCGTCTCGGTGGGCGCCGTATCATTAAAACAAACAATCGGCGACATCGCCGCGCGGTTGCAGCAGGTCAGCGCCGAGGGCCCCGAGCGGGCCTATCGCGCGACCGATCCCAAGGACTTCGTGGTCATGTCGGCCTCGTACCCGGCGACGATGCTCGCCGGGGTCTTCGACGCGCGCGGGCCGAACCTGACCACCTCGACCGCGTGCACCAGCAGCGCGCAGTCGGTGGCCGACGCGCTGCGCATCCTGCGGCGCGGCGACGCCGACGTGATGCTGGCCGGCGGCACCGACCGGCTGGTCGAAGAGCTGATGGTGATGGGCTTCGGGCTGCTCGGCGCGCTCTCGACGCGCAACGACGACCCGGCCGCCGCCTGCCGACCCTTCGACCGCACGCGCGACGGCTTCGTGCTCGGCGAGGGCGCTGGCTTCCTGGTGCTGGAGACGCTCGAACACGCCCAGCGCCGCGGCGCGCGCATTCGCGCCGAGCTGCTCGGCTACGGCTGCTCGGCCAATGCGTGGCGCATCACCGACAGCCCGCCCGATGGCCGCGGCGCGCGGCAGTCGATGCAGGCGGCGCTGCTCGACGCCGAGCTGCGGGCCGAGCAGATCGACTACATCAACGCGCATGGCACCAGCACGCAGCAGAACGACGCCAGCGAGACCGCGGGCATCCGCGGCGTGTTTGGCGACGGCGCCGCGCGGCTGCCGGTCTCGTCGACCAAGTCGATGATGGGCCATCTGGTCGCCGCCTGCGCCGCCGTCGAGCTGATCGTGTGCGTCAAGGCCATCGAAGACGGCATGCTGCCGCCGACGATCAACTATGAGTTCCCCGACCCCGAATGCGACCTCGACTGCGTGCCCAACGTGGCGCGCAAGGCGAAGGTCGACATCGCCATGAGCAACGCCTTCGGCTTTGGCGGCAGCAACGGCACCCTCATCGTGGGGCGACCGCGGTGACCGATCGGGTCGCCATCACGGGCATCGGGCTCATCGGTCCGGCGGGCATCGGCCTCGCCGCCTGCCTCGCGCGGCTGGCCGAAGGGCCGCTGGTGGCGGCGCAACCGCCGGCCGATGAAGCGCCCGCGGTGCCGGCGCCGGCGCTGCTCGACGTGCCAGCGGGCTTCAAGCCGCAGCAGTACCTCGAACGCCGCAAGGATCTGAAGCTGATGGCGCGGGCCAACCGGCTCGCCGTCGCCGCCGCGTGCCTCGCCTGCGAGGACGCCGGGCTCGACTTCGCCGCGCTTTGCGACGCCGCGCTGATGCTGGGCGTGGGGCGCGAGCCGGGCAGCCTTGATGACATTCTGCCCGCGCTCTCGCGCAGCCATGACGAGCACGGGCGGGTCGACCTGGGCCGCCTCGTGGCCGAGGGCATGGGGTGCATGAACCCGCTCTCGTCGCTCAAGACGCTGCCGAACATGAGCCTGGCCCATGTCGCCATCCGCCTGGGCGCGATGGGGCCAAGCCAGACGCGCTGCGCCGGACCCGACGCGGGGCTGGCGGCGGTGCTCGAAGCGGTGCACGCGCTGCGCGAGGGTCGCGCGCCGCTGGCCATCGCCGGGGCGACCGACCATCGAACGAGCTTCACCGACCGCCTGACCGCCGCCCGGCTGGCCGAGGCGGGCGAGGGCGACGCCGAGGCGCCAGTGGCCGAAGGGGCGGCGCTGTTGGTGCTCGAACCGCTCGCGGCCGCCCGCGCCCGCGGCGCCCGGGTCTACGCGGTGCTCGACGTGGCCGAGAAGCCGGGCCCCGAGCCGGCCGGTGCGTTCGGCGATTGCGGCGCGGCGACGGCGCTGATCGACGCCGTTCTGGCGATGGCGCGCGGTGAACCGGGCCACGCCGGGTCGCTCGTTTTTGCGCCGCCCGCCATCGCCGCCGACCGACGCGCGCCCGCGGTGCACATCCGCCGCGGCGATGACCCGGTGGCCATCACCGGCGTCGGCCTGGCCACCCCGCTCGGCCAGCGCATGGCCGATTTCACGCCCGCGCTGCTCGCCGGCAAATGCGGCACCGGCCCCATCCAGGCCTTCGACGCGCCGGGGTTTCCGGTCAAGAACGCCTGCGAGATCCGCGACTTTTCCGCCGAGGCCCGCCTGCCCGCCGAGCTGCACGCCGCGGTGGCCGGGCTCGACGACCGCAAGGCCGAGCTCGCGTTGGCCGCCGCGATCGACGCGGTGCGCAGCCACGGCGCCTTCGACCCCGCGGCCGGCGTGGCCTATGGCACCGGCCTCAGCAGCGTGAGCGTGCGCGAGCTGGAACAGGATTACCTGCCCTTCCTCACCGCCGACGGCGCGCTCGACTTCGCCGCGTTTGGCCGCGGCCCGCACCCCAAGCGCCCGCAATCGCCCTGGCGCCATCTGGTCGACCGCCCCGTCGACCTGCTGCGCCGCCACCTGCGCCTTCGCGGCCCCGGCTCGTGCCATTTCAGCGCCTGCGCCGCCGCCGCCGAGGCCATCGGCCACGCCGCCGACCGCATCCGCCGCGGCGAGGTGCCCATGATGCTCGCCGGCGGCGCCGACTCGATGGTGCACCCGTTTGGCATGCTGCCGTTCATCCTGCTCGGCGCCACCAGCCCCGAGGCCGATCCGGCGCGCGCTGGCCGGCCCTTCGACCAGGACCGCGACGGCTT
>JAGQJJ010000196.1 GCA_020430675.1 Myxococcales bacterium | reverse complement strand
TGGTGGCGATCGACGCCTCCATCGCCGTCCGCGGCAGATCCTGGCCGGCGACCGGCGCCACCCGCACGACGCTCGGTTCCGGCAGCGCTTTGCGGTCGATCTTGCCGCTGGCGTTGATCGGGAGCGCATCGAGAGTCACAAGGCGGGCGGGCACCATGTAGTCCGGCAGGCGAGCGCTGAGCGCTGCCTTGACCTCGTCAACCACCAGGCCACCCCGTGCCGCCGGGACGACATATGCCACCAGGGCCCGGTCGGTGCCTTGGCCGCGAACGACGGTCACCGCCGCCTTGACGCCGTCAAGCGCCAGCAGGCAGGCGTCGATCTCGCCGAGTTCGATGCGATAGCCGCGCAGCTTGATCTGATGGTCGGCCCTCCCCCGGTACTCCAAGGTGCCGTCGGGCAGCCATCGCGCGATGTCTCCCGTGCGATACGCCCGCTCGCGGCTGGAGAGTGGGTCGTCAATGAACTTCTCTGCGGTGAGCTCGGGCCGATTGAGATAACCGTTGGCCACCTGCGGGCCGACGATGATCAGTTCGCCGAGCGCGCCGATGGGAACGGGCCGCAAGTTTGCGTCGACCACATAGAGGCGCGTGCCGGGGAACGGGCGCCCGATGGGGACCAGATCCTGATCGGGTCGGATGTCGCGGGTGTTCCACCAGGTGACGTCGACGGCGGCCTCGGTCGGCCCATAGAAGTTGAAGAGCGTTGCGTCGGTGGCGGCGTTGAACCGATGCACGAGGTCAAGCGGCAGGGCTTCTCCGCTCACGACCGCCCATCGCAAATGGGCGAAGTCGCCTTGTCGCATTGCGTCAAGACAGGTGCGCAGTTGGGCCGGCACGAAGCGCAGGGCGGTGATGCCCGCGTCGGCGATCGTGCGCGTCAGATAGACCGGATCCCGGTGGCCGTCCGGGCGAGCGATGACCAGCGTGGCGCCTGATGTCAGGGCCCAGAAGATCTCACTGACCGACACATCGAAGCTATACGGAGTCTTCTGCAGGACGCGATCAGTGGCGTCGAGCGGGCAGAGCTCGCGAAGCCACGAGACGTGGCGGGCGATGGCACCATGGGTGTTGATGGCGCCCTTCGGCCGGCCGGTTGATCCCGAGGTGTACAGCACGTAGGCCGGGTCATCCGCGCGGGGCGACCGCGTGCGGGTTGCCGGGGCGCCGTCTACCCACTCGAAGCGGTCGAGCCGCACACTGGCCACGGGCAGCGTCGGCGCCGAGCCGTCGACCAGGGCGACCTGTGGCGCACAGTCGACCAGGATGTCTTCAATCCGGGCGGCTGGCAGATCGGGGTCAATGGGCACATAGGCGGCGCCGCATTGAAGGACCGCGAGCATGGCGGTGATCGCATCGATCGATCGGCCCATGCAGATCGCAACGCGGTCGCCGGGCCCACCAACGCCGTTGGCCCGCAACATCGCCGCTGCGGCCTGAACCCGCGCCGCCAACGCGCCGCGCGCCAGAGTCTGGCGCCCGTCGTCGAGCGCCATGGCGTCCGGATCATTGACGGCCAGCCGGTAGAGCCGCGCGAGGAGCAAGTCATTGTCATCGGCAACGCTCGGTACATGCCACTGCCGATGCAGATCGGCCTCGGCCCCGAGCCGCGCCCCAAGTTCCCGCCAGGGCGTCTGGGGCCATTCCAGCCACTTCGCGACCAATGCGGTGAAGCTGTGAGCGAGGCGCGAAATGGTCCGACGGGCGAACTGTCGCGCATGGTACTTGAGGAAGCCGACCAACCGGTCCTCCAACTCCACCACTTCCAGGGTGAGATCGAGCTGGCCTTCCTGCTGACGGATCTTGAACGGCCGCAATGGCACGCCGTGAACGGCGATCTCGCGCGCGTCGTCATCGAGGGCATACAGCTCTTGGAAGCCATTCCCCTGGGTCAACTGCTGGTACAGGAAGACATACCGGAAGAGGGTCGAACGGCCCCGTTCCTGGGCGCCCCCCAGACACTCGACGACCTTGGCAAACGGCAGATCCTGATGCTCAAGCGCTTCGAGCAGCGCTTCAGCGTTGCGTTGCATGACATCGATGGTCGTGATGTCGGCGGGGTGGTCCGGCGCGGTGATGACCACGGGGTTGATGCAGTCACCCATCACGCGCTCGAACCGGCTCGTCGTCCGGCCGCTGGCGATCACCGCGACGGGGGGCACCTTGCCCGCCAGGCGCGCGAGGCTGGCCTGGAATGCGGTGAAGAGGATGACGTTGACGCTCACCCCCTGCGCCTGACCGAGTCGGCTCAGCGCCGCACGCTGCGCGGCGCCCAACTCGAATCGATATGAGCCGGTCGGCTCCTCGGCGGGCGAGAGCCACGCCTCGTCGTCCGGGAGCGCGGCGTCTTCGAGTCCTTCGAGCCTCGCTCTCCAGAAGGCATCGCTGTTTGCGCCTTCGGAAGCGATCCACGCGGACTGCCAGTCGACAAAGTCCACGTACCGCGCCTCGGGTTCGGTGACGGGCGCGACCGGCAGACCGGTTCCTTGGGCGTATGCCCTCAGCAACTCATCAAAAGCGATCGACAGGGCCGCACCATCCATGACGATGTGATGGGCGGTGAAGAGGAGGAGGTGATCGTCGACCGCACGGCTGAGGACGTGCAGGCGGACCAACGGGCCGGTCTCGAGGTCGAACGGATGCCGCGCCTTCTCCAGCGCCGCATGGCGCAAAGCTGCGTCCGTCACCGGCCCCAGATCGACGACGATGAACGCCGGCTCAAGACGCTCATGAATCCGCTGCCGGGGTTCACCTTGCCGGCTGAAGAACGTGGTGCGCAGCATCTCGTGGCGCTGTACCAGTGACCGGCAGGCGGCCTGGAGCGCGTCGCGGTCGAGCCGCTGGCACAGGCGGGCCGACCACAGCACCGTATAGGCCGTGCTCTGCGGGTCTGCCTGATGGATGAACCACAGCGCGCGCTGATTGTGTGACAACGGATACACACCCGCGGCGCGGTCGACCTTGTCTTGAAGAAGGCGGGCGAGCAGCGCCCGACGGGTGTCGATCGAGGCGATCATCGGAGTTCCCCCTGCCCCATACGGGCCAGCATCTCGTTGATCTGGTCTTCGTTCAGCGTGTCGATCTGTGCGAGCAGGTGAACGGCGTCGTCGAGGTCGATCGCCGGCAGTTCCGTTTCGATGATCGCGGGTGCCTCGACGACCTCAAGGCGGTCGATGAGCGTGTCGACCAGCCATCGGGTGGTGCCGTCGCGGAGGATGCGGGTCAATGGCATTCGGACCCCGGTCTCTCGCTCGATCGCCCCGCGCAATTGCATGCCCATGAGCGAGTCGAACCCCAAACGCGCGAGCGGATGGTCGATGTCGAGGCCCTCGACCGAGAGGCCCACGATGGCGGCTACCAGACGGCGGACCCCCTGGTCGACGGTCGCCGCCACCTCTGAAGGCTGGCAGGCGGCGAGACGTTCACCAAGCGGCTGCTCGGCCCCCGTTTCCCGCGCCTCGGCCGAGGCGGTCGAAACGTCGGATGCCAGGCGCCTCGCCATTGTTTGTCGCGACCAATCGACCGAGAACGCGCCGAGCAGACCCGAGGGGCTCGACAGGGTCCGGTCGAGGATTTCGCGCCCCCGCGCCGCGTCGATGAGCGCGTGGCCTTCGCCGCGCCAGGCGTCGCGCGCTTTCTCGCTGAGCGACGTCGCCATGCCGATGCCATCCCAGAGCCCCCATCCGACGCTGACGACCCGCGCCGCGTTTCCGGCGGCGGCCACGCTGTCGAGAAAGGCGTTGGCGGCGGCGTAGTTGGCCTTGCCGTGCGAGCCGAGCAGACCGGCCACCGACGAGTACGCCACTACAAAGTCGATCGACGTGCAGGCGAGGCCGTCAAGCAGCGCCCGCATGCCATCGACCTTGGGTCGGGCAGTCTCGCGGAAGGTGGACCAGCGCATGGTGGCGATGCCTTCGTCGGCCGCCGTGCCGGCGCAATGGAAGACGCCCCGGATCGCCGGCATTCGGCCTCGCAGCGCCGACCATTCATTACGCAGGCAGGCCGGGTTGGCCACGTCGCAGCGCACCGCGACGATCTCGGCGTCAAAGCGCGCGGACCATTGTTTGATGGCCTCGCTCATCTCTTCGGTCGGCGTCGAGCGCGCGAGCAGGATCACGTGCCGCGCGCCCCGATCGAGCAGCCACTCTGCGGTCAGGCGGCCCAGCCCGCCGAGCCCGCCGGTGACCAGATAGGTGGCGTCCGCCTGGATCCGGATGGGATCGATGACCTCGCGATGGGGCGCCAGGCGGGCGACATGGCGCGCGTCGCCAGACAGGCCGATCTGGTCCTCTCCATCTCCGGCTTCGATGGCATCAACGATGCGGGCCGGGTCGGGCTCGACGCGGGGGTCGAGGTCGATGAGACCGCCCCACAACTCGGGCATCTCGATGGAGGCGACCCGCCCGAAGCCCCAGGCGGTCGCGGCGAGCGGCGTTGTCACCGGGCCCATCACCGGCTGAGCACCCCGGGTGACGAGCCACATCCGGGCGTCGACCGGGCGCTGGCTGTGCATGAGCGCCTGCGCCAGATGCAGCGCGGCGGCGCAAGCCAGCTCGAGGTCGGCGTCGACGCCCGCGTCGCCCGCGCTCACCGCCGCCGAGCGGACGCGCAGGGGCCAGAGGTCGACGACGCGGACCGGGCTTGCCGGCAGCGCCGCGATCACGGCTCCCGCGTGTTCGGGGCGCGTGAGGTCAAACGTCCACCGTTGGCCGCTCAAGTCCAGATTCGGGCCCGGCGCGCAACGAATGGCGCGCGCGCCGCGACGCTCGATGACCGAGGCGATGCCATCGGCCACGCCCGATTCGTCTTCGAGCAACAGCCAGGTCGGCGCGACGCTTTGCGCGCGCGGGAGGTCCATGGGTCGCCAACGAATCGTGTGCAGCCATTCGGACAGACGCCGGCGCCGCAGCCGCGCCATCGCGCCCTCGGGCACCCGGGCGATCTGCAGGCCGCGAAGGGTCACGACGCGCTCGCCATCAACCCCGACGACGTCGATGTCAACGCTGTAGCCAGCGGCCCCGGTGCCGGCGCGCACGTCGACCGTCACCCGAGCGCTGACCTCCTCGGGTGCGGGCCGGTGGCAGACCAGCTGTTCGATCTGCAACGGGATGAAGGTCGCGCCCTCGGGGTTGAGCCCGGCGCTGTCAAGCGCTGCGACATACACCTGAAGGCATGCATCGAGCAGCGCCGGGTGCACCACATGGCCTCGCGCGTGAGCGCGCAGCGGTTGGGCCAGGCGGATATCACCGACGGCCTCGCCGTTCGCCGCGACGATGCGCTCGACTGATTGGAAGCACGGGCCGTAGTGCAACCCGGCGCGGGCGAATGCCGCGTAGCACGCGGGTCCGGTCATCACCGGGGCGCCATCGGCCGCGCTCAGCGGGCGGCCAGGCAGCGGCGCGGTCCCCGCGTCGGCAGGCCGCATGGCACGGGCCTCGGTGTTCTGGGTCCACGAGTCGGACGCGGTGCGACTGTGCACTCGGATGAGCGAGGTCGACCCATCGCGCTCCAGCGCCACCTGCACTTCAACGGCCTCGCCCTCGGGCAGCAGCATGGGTTGCTGGAAGGTGAAGTCGCGCAATTCGATGGGGCCATCGCCGAGGTGCTCGCGCGCGGCGCCAAGCGCCATGTCGACATAGCCGGTGCCGGGCATGATCGCGGTGTGTTCGACCTGATGGTCGAGCAGCCACGGCGAGGCCGTGCCCGCGCCGACCGCGCCGTGCCAGATCCAGCCGCCCGAGCCGGCGACTTCGTGCCCGCGACCGATGAAAGGGTGGCCCTGGGCAGGTTGGCCTTTGCGCGCGGCGCTCTCGGCGAAGGAGAACCAGTACCGCCGCCGTTGCCAGGCATAGGTCGGCAGCGCGGTGTGGCGCCCGGTCGGGTTGAGGCGATCGAGGTTGACGTCGACGCCCGCCTCCCAGAGTCGGGCCACGGTCGATCGCAGGTTGAGCGCGTCCTGCCCATCGCGCGCCAGCGTGGGCGAGGCCATGACATCACTGCCCGACGCGCGAGCCGTCTCTTCGATGTGGCGCACCAGCGCCGCCCGCGGAGAGAGCTCGATGAAGGTGTCGATGCCATCGGCCAGCATCGCGTCGATGGCACGGCGAAACCGCACGGGCTGGCGCACGTTGGCGCCCCAATACGCGGCATTGAGCTGCCCGCCGGTCACCGGGCCCCCGGCGACGGTCGAATAGAACGCGACCGACCCGTCGACGGGCTGCAACCCCGCGAGCGCTTGCGCCAACGCCAGGCCATAAGGCTGCATCTGCGTGCTGTGGAAGGCATACTCGACGTCGAGCATCCGGCTGAAGCGGTCTCGCTGCGCGACCAGATCCGCGACGGCGCGCACGGCCTGCCGGGGCCCGGCCACCACCGATGCGCGCGGGCCGTTCTCCGCGGCCAGCGACAACTCGGGCTGCGCCGCAAGGAGCGCGTCGAGCTCGGCGAACGTCAGCTCGACGGCGGCCATTCCACCCCCCAAGGCCGTCGCCTCCTGCATGAGCCGCCCTCGGTGATGCACCAGGCGGGTGGCAGCGGGCAGATCGAGGGCGCCGCTCAGGTGCGCGGCGGCGATTTCACCGATGCTATGGCCCACGATGGCATCGGGCGCGATGCCCCAAGACACCAACAGCCGCCCGAGGCCGACCTGAAGCGCAAACAGGCAGGGCTGGGCCACTTCGGTGTCGGCCAGCGACCGGGGGTCGCGCCCTTCGAGCACCGCGCGGATCGACCAATCGGCAGAGCGGGCGAACGCGCTGTCGATCTCATCGATCGCGCGGGCGAACACCGGCTCGTCGGCAAGCAGGCCACGCGCCATGCCTGCGTACTGCGCGCCCTGGCCGCAGCAGACGAAGCCAATGCGTCGGCGGACTGGCGCAGCGTTGGCGCCCACGCCACTCGCTCGTCGGCGCGCCAGCGCGTCCGCCAGGCGGTCCGGGGCATCGGCGGCAACCGCCAGCCGATGCTCGAACATCGTGCGGCGCTTCGCGGCGGTATGGCACAGGTCGGCCAGCCGCACCGAGCCATCGTGAGCCCGCAGGTGCGCGGTGACTCGGTCGACGGTCGCCTCAAGGGCATCGGCGGTGGGCGCA
>JAGQJJ010000195.1 GCA_020430675.1 Myxococcales bacterium | reverse complement strand
GGCGGCGGCCGAAGCGGCGGGCCGGCCGATCAAGGTTGAGATCAAGGTCGCGCCCGCGCCCGTGGCCGCCCCCCCGGCGCTGGTGATCGAGCCGACGCCCGAGCCGGCCCCGGTGGTGAGCGCCGAAGATGAGGGCGCGGCTTTTCCGCTCAACCCGCATTACCGGTTCGACACCTTTGTTGTCGGCCCGGCCAATGAGATGGCGCACGCCGCGTCGCTGGCCGTCGCCGAGTCGCCGGCGCGGGCCTTCAACCCGCTGTTCATCTACGGCGGCACCGGCCTGGGCAAGACGCACCTGCTGCACGCCATCGGCCAGACGCTGCGCCAGCGCGACCCCGGGCTGCGCGTGGCCTATTGCAGCGCCGAAGAGTTCACCAATCAGGTGATCAAGAGCATCCATCGGCAAGAGATGGACGCCTTCCGCGCGCGCTACCGCAACCGCTGCGATGTGCTGCTCGTCGACGACGTGCATGTCCTGGCGGGCAAGGAGCGCACGCAGGAAGAATTTTTCTATACTTTCAATGCGTTGCACGGTGCTCAGAAGCAGATCGTGCTGACGAGCGACCGACCGCCGCAAGAGATTCAGCACCTCGAAGAGCGGCTGCGTTCGCGTTTCCAATGGGGCCTGATCACCGACATCAAGCCGCCGCAATTTGAGACGCGGGTCGCCATCTTGCAGCGCAAGGCCGCGCGCGACGGGCTGCGGCTGCCCGACGAGGTGGCCTTCTATCTGGCGCGCCTCATCCGCGCCAACGTGCGCGAGCTCGAAGGCGCGCTGATCCGGCTCGCGGCCTATGCCAGCTTCACCGACCGCACGCTGAACGTGGCGTTTGCCGAGCAGGCCCTGCGCGATCTGGTCGAGAACCGCAGCCGGGCGCTGACCAGCGACGCGATCATCCGGCTCGTCGCCGAGCACTTTGACGTGAAAGCCGCCGACCTGCGCGGCCCGCGTCGCCATCGGGTCATCGCGCATCCGCGCAGCATCGCGATGTTCCTCTGCCGCAAGCACACCCAGGCTTCGTTCCCGCAGATCGGGCGCAGCTTCGGCGGCAAGGATCACAGCACGGTCATCGCCGCCTGCCGCAAGGTCGAGAACGCCATCGAAGACGATCTCTCGATGCGCAGCGAAGTCGAGGCGATCGAGCGTAAGCTGCCGGGTTGACTCACTTTTTCGGTGACCGGCCGCGTCACCCCACCCGATAGACCGCCGCGTCGAGCCCGACCTGCCGCAGCAGGCGGTGCAGGCTCTCGCGCTCGACGCCGGCCTGCCGCGCGGCCTGGGTCACATTGCCCTCATGGCGCCGCAGCAGCAGGTCGAGGTACTGCCGCAGCGCGCGGTCGCGGGCCCACTCCATCGCCTCGCGGTAGTCCATCTCGGCCATCGGCGCCAGCATCGGTCCGCCCGGCTCGGGCGCCCCGATCACCTCGGCGGGCAGATCGGCGGCTTCGACGCGCTCGCCGTCAGCCAGGATGATCGCGCGCTCGATGGCGTGCGCCAGCTCGCGCACGTTGCCCGGCCAACGATAGGCGCAGAGCGCCCGCAGCGCCTCGGGCGAGAAGCCGTCGACCGGTCGGCCGAAGCGCGTCGCCGCCGCTTCGAGGAAATGCCGCGCCAGCAGGAACAGGTCGTCGCCCCTGGTTCGCAACGGCGGCAGCTCGATGGGGAAGCCATTGAGACGAAAGAACAAATCCTCGCGGAAACGCCCGGCGGCGACCTCGGCGCGCAGGTCGCGATGCGTCGCGGCGACGACCCGGGCGCGCACCGGCCTCTCGGGCGCCTCGCCCACGCGGCGAAAGCGGCGCTCTTCGAGGGCGCGGTTGAGCTTGACCTGCAGGTCGAGGGGCAGATCGCCGACCTCATCGAGCAGCAACGTGCCGTCGGCGGCCTCTTCCAACAGCCCAACCCGCGCCGCCGCCGCGCCCGTGAACGCGCCGCGGGCGTGGCCGAACAGCTCGCTCTCGAGCAGCGGCGCGGGGATGGCGCCGCAATTGACCGCCACAAAGGGTCGCGCCCGTCGCCCACCGGCGCGGTGAACGGCCCGCGCCGCCAGCTCCTTGCCGGTGCCGCTCTCGCCGGTCAACAGCACGGTGACGTCGAGCTCGGCCACCCGGCCGATCAGCGCACGCACCCGGCGCATCGGCGCGCTGTCGCCGATCAGCGCGTCGGCGCCCTCGCGTTGGCGCAGCGCGGCTTCGGCCAGATCGGCGCGCGCGCGCAGCCGGCGCCGTTCGAGGGCGCGAGCCACCTTGAGCAGCAGATCATCGGGCTCAAACGGCTTGGCGAGATAGTCGTAGGCGCCCGCCTTGACCGCGGCGACCGCGGCTTCGATGCGGGCGTAGGCGGTCATCAGGATGACCTCGGTCTCGGGCACCTTGGCCCGCACCTCGGCCAGCACCGCGAAGCCGTCGCCATCGGGCAGGCGCACGTCGCAGAGCACCAGATCAAACGCGCGCCGCGCCAGGGCGGCAAACGCGCCGGCCACGTCCTCACAGGTCTCGACCGCGTGCTCGCCTTCGAGCAGGCGCGCGACCATCGTGCGCATCGAGTCCTTGTCGTCGACCACCAGGACGTCAGCCATCGGTGTCCTCCGGCGCGCCCGTGGGCACGAAGAGTTCGAAGCGCCCGCCGGGACCGGGCCAGGCGCGCAGGGTGCCGCCATGGGCCTGGGCCACGCTGCGGGCGATGGCCAGCCCCAACCCGGTTCCGTCAGGCCGGGTGGTGAAGAAGGGCTCGAAGACCCGCTCGCAAGCGTCGGCGGGCACGCCCGGGCCGTCGTCTTCCACGCGAACACCGACGCCCGAAGCGCCCGACGCGTCGGTCGCCGGGCCGATCGTAAGCCGCACCGTGTCGCCAAAGGCCAGGCCGTTGCTGGCCAGATTGGTCAAGACCTGTTCGAGCCGATGCCGATCGCCGCGCACTTCGGGCACGGCTTCAGCGGTGACCACGACCCCATCGAGGCGCTCGGCGACCGCGGCGGCGACCTCATCGAGCCGCACCGGCGCCTGCCGCAGCACGCCGGGGCGCGCATAATCGAGCAGTTGCCCGACAATGGCCTGCGCGGTCCGCGCCTCGCGGGCGATCACGCGGGCGGGCAGGCGGCCGAGCGTCGGGGAGCGGACTTCGAGGGTGTCGTACCGCTGGGCGATGACGTGGTCGGCGGTGATGACGAGTCCGGCGGCGTCGATGAGGAATCCCGAGGCGTCGAGGTGGTCGTCGACGATGATCTCGACGGTGGCGGCACGGGCCCGGGCATACAGATCGGCCGCCGGGCCCGCGCCGGCGGCGGGGGCGAGGAGCAAGGTGAGGAGCAGCAGGGGCCAGCGGGGCATGGGCAGTGTCGTCCGTCGGTGGTGGGGGCGGTTTGGGCCGCGCGGTTGCAGCGTACACGGTTGTCGGTTCGGGGCAACGGGCGCGTCGGGCGGGCGCGGGTTGTTCAGTGGATCGGTAGAAAAAACTGAACACCGGTTTAGTTGTTTGGTATGGTGTGATCCGCTCGTGGCCGCCCTTCCTGACGCAACGGTGTCAGGCCGGCGTGGCAGAAATGAGCGGTGATCGTCGTTTTGGAGGAGGCCGTATGCGCCGCGCCGACCGCCTGTTTCGGATCGTCCAGATTCTGCGCAACCGCCGCTTTGCGACTTCGGAGCAGCTCTCGACGCTGCTGGAGGTCTCGCAGCGCACGATCTATCGCGATGTGAAGGACATCATCGGCGCGGGCGTGCCGATCCGCGGCGAGGCGGGCGTGGGGTACTCGCTGGAGCGCAACGCGGTGCTGCCGCCGCTGACGTTCAACAGCGAAGAGGTCGAGGCGCTGGTGCTGGGGGCGCGCATGGCGGTGGCGTGGGCCGATCCGGCGCTGGCGGGGGCGGCGCGCAGCGTGATCGAGAAGGTGGAGGCGATGGTGCCCGAACCCCTGCGCGATGTGGTGCTGCGGACGGCGTTGTTTGCGCCGGGCGGGGATTGGACGCGGCAGCGATCGGCGGGGTTGGACCTGCTGCGGGCGGCGATCGCGCAGCGGCGCAAGATCGCGTTTGAGTACACGCGCAGCGATGGCACGTCGACGCGGCGAGTGGCGCGGCCGCTGGGGCTCTACTTCTGGGGCGCGAAGTGGAATCTGGCGGCCTGGTGCGAGCTGCGTGACACGTACCGCAGCTTTCGGCCCGATCGGATGGAGGGGCTGGAGGCGCTGGACGAGGTCTTCGATGTGACCGATGGCATTGATTTGACAGCGTTTCTGGCGGCGCGTCGGCAGGATGACGAGGCGCATGGGGTGCGGCCGGTATAGCCGGCTGTCGGCGGGCACCGCGTCGCGTATGATGCGCGCCGTGAACGACTTTCTCGATTTGTTGTGCTGTCCGATGACGGGCGCGGGCCTCGCGTTTGAGGGGGCTGGCGGTGAGGGCGTGCTGCGTTCGACGGCGGGGACCAGTTTTCCGGTGATCGGGGGCGTGCCGCGTCTGCTGCCGCCGGATTTGCTGGGGCCGTTCCTGCGGGGGGCGTATCCGGAAGTGCTGGCGGCGCATCCCGAGTGGGCGCAGGCGACGGCCGCGCCGGATCCGGCGGTGCTCGATACGATGGTGGGCTACGACGGGCAGCATGTGGATCTGGCGGATGCAACGCTGCTGGTCGATGACTGGCGGGCGACTTGGGATCGGTTTCAGCCCGGGTTGCCGCCGGCGGCTTTTGCCGGGCAGACGGTGGTCGAGGTGGGGTGTGGTGAGGGGCGACATGCCTTTCTGGTGGGCGAGCACGCGGCGCGGGTGGTGGCGTTTGACCTGTCGCGCGGCGTCGAGGTCGCGCGGCGGCGCGATGGGCGGGCGAACGTGTGCTACGTGCAGGGCGATCTGCATCGGCCGCCGCTGCGGCGAGGGGCGTTTGACGCGCTGTATTCGAATGGAGTGCTGCACCATACCCCTGACCCGGCGCGGGCGTTTGCGGCGGTGGCGCCGCTGGTGAAGCGCGGTGGGCAGGTGTCGATCTGGGTGTATGGGCTGGACGGCATGCGTTGGTCGTATCGGCTGAGCCATCTGGCCTGGTTGCGTCCGCTCACCGGGCGGCTGCCCCGGAGCGCGCGGCTGGGGGTGGCGGCGGCGTTGACCGCGGGGGCCGAGCTTGGGCTTTGGCTGCCGGCGAGGGCGCTGCGGCGCGCGGGCTTGGCGGGGTGGGCCGATCGGGTGCCGTTCAGCGACGCGGCGGAGCGCGATCGGGCGTACAAGCTGCGGCGCATGTACGATCGCCTCAATCCACCGGTCACGCATTATCCGGACGCGGGCGAGCTGGCCCGGTGGTTCGCCGAATTCGATGACGTGCGGATCGCCGACACGGACGGGCGCGGATGGTCGGCGCGCGGGCGCGCCGGGCCCCACGTTGCGCCGCTTTGGTGAGCGTGCCAACATGCCGCGCGCCGGTCGTGCGCCGCTGGCAAGCGCCTCAAGTTGGCGCCGATTCGGTCGATGTCGTTGCTATCCGCAATCCGCGAGGTTCGATTGAGCGCACTCGCAGGCAAGCGTGTTCTGGTCATCGGCGGCGCCGGCTTCATCGGTTCGCACGTCGTTGAGTCGCTGCTGCGCCACGACGTGGCGTCGGTCATCATCTACGACAACTTCTGCCGTGGTACGCGGGCCAATCTGGCGATCGCGTTGGCCGATCCGCGGGCGCGGGTCTTCGAGATCGGCGGCGACATCCTTCAGACCGACATTCTGGCGGCGGCGATGCGCGAGGCGGACTGCGTGGTGCATCTGGCGGCGCTGTGGCTGTTGCAGTGCCACGAGTACCCGCGGTCGGCGTTCGAGGTGAACATTCGCGGCACGTTCAATGTGCTGGAGGCCTGCCGCGACGCGAGGATTGCGCGGCTGGTTTATTCGTCTTCGGCGTCGGTATATGGCGACGCGGTCGAGATCCCGATGACCGAGGCGCATCCATTTGAAAACCGGACGTTCTATGGCGCGACCAAGATCGCCGGCGAGGCGATGTGCCGGGCGTTCAACGAGCGGTACGGGCTGGACTATGTGGGCCTGCGGTACATGAACGTGTACGGGCCGCGGCAGGACTATAAGGGCGCCTATATCGCGGTGATCATGAAGATGCTGGACCGCATCGACCAGGGGCTACCGCCGGTCATTTATGGTGATGGATCGCAGAGTTACGACTTTGTGTATGTGGGTGATGTCGCCGAGGCGAACGTGCGGGCGCTGGCGTCGACGGCGGCGGATCGGTTCTACAACGTGGGCACCGGGTGGGCGACGTCGATCAAGACGCTGGCTGAGATGGTGCTCGACCTGACGGGGTCGAAGCTGGCGGTTCAGTACGAGCCGGCGGGGCCGACGTTTGTGACGAATCGCATCGGCAGCACCGAGGCGGCGACGCGCGAGCTGGGGTTCACCGCGACCGTGCCGCTGCGCGAGGGGTTGGCGCGGTTGATCGCGTGGCGGACGGCGGATCGGCGGTCGGTCGATGGCTGAGGGGCGCGCGGAGCGGCTCATCGAGGCCGCGATCGCCGCGTTTGAACTCGATCTGGCCGGGCTGACGGTGTTCACCGAAGCTGCGACCGGGCCTTATGCCTTCGTGCCGGTGCTGGCAGCGCGCGCGGGGGCCAGGGTCTTTGCGTTGGCGACGGATTCGGCGTTTGGCGCGGCGCGGCAGATCGCAGACGACACGATCGGGTTGGCGCGGCGTTTTGGGGTGGGCGAGCGCGTCTCGGTGGTGACCGAACGGCTTCACCCCGCGCTCGGCGAATGCGATGTGGTCACCAATACCGGTCCGATTCGACCGATCGACGCGGCGTTGATCGCGCGGCTGCGGCCGACGGCGGTGGTGCCGCTGATGTGGGAGACCTGGGAGTGGCGGCCCGAGGAGGTGGACCTGGCCGCTTGCCGGGCGCGGGACGTGCTGGTGCTCGGGACCGATGAGTCGGCGCCGGCGGTGGCGTTTGGCGGCTATCTGGGCGCCCTGGCGATCGAACGGCTCTTTGCGGCGGGGCTGGAGGGCTACAAGAGCCGCGTCCTGTTGTTGGGGGCAGGGCTCGCGCGGCCCATGGCGGCGACGCTGCGGGCGGTGGGCGCAGAGGTGGATTGGTTCGCGGACGGCGAGCCGGGCGCGATCGCCTA
>JAGQJJ010000194.1 GCA_020430675.1 Myxococcales bacterium | reverse complement strand
CGGGTTGACGGGCTGGCAGGCCAGCGCGCCGTTGGTGCAGACGCGCGTGCCGGCGGCGCAGATGCCCGGCTGGCCGGTCTGGCAGGCCGCGCCGCCATCGGGGTTACCTTCGTCGACGTTGCCATCGCAGTCATCGTCGAGCCCGTTGCACGTCTCGGCGCGCGCCTGGCTGTTCTGCTGGCAGATGAGGCCGCCGTTATTGCAGGTGCGCGTACCGGCGGCGCAGATGCCTTGCAGCCCCGTCTGGCACGCCGCGCCGCCGCCGGGGTTGCCCTCGTCGATCTGGCCGTTGCAGTTGTCATCAAGGCCGTTGCATTGCTCGGGACCGCCGGGCGTGTTGGGCTGGCAGATCAGGCCGCCCTGCACGCAGGCGCGGGTGCCCTGGGCGCAGACGCCGGGCTGGCCGGTCAGGCAGCCGCCACCGCCGCCGGGGTTGCCATCGTCGACGGTGCCATCGCAGTCATCGTCGAGGCCGTTGCATTGCTCGGGCTCGGGCTGGTTGATCACCACGCAGACCGACGCGCCGTTCTGGCAGTCGGTCCGGCCGTCGCCGCAGATGCCTTGCTGGCCGGTCGCGCATTGCACACCGCCGCCGGGGTTGCCTTCGTCGATGACCGAGTCGCAGTCATCGTCCTGCCCATTGCAGGCCTCGGGCACCGGCGGGCCGCAGACGTCACAGGCATCGCCGACACCGTCGCCGTCGCTGTCGCGCTGGTCGGGGTTGGGGTCTTGCGGGCAGTTGTCGCAGTTGTCGCCGCGGCCGTCGCCGTCCTGGTCGCCCTGGTTGCCATCGGGGCCGGGGCAAAGGTCGCAGGCATCGCCCACGCCGTCGCCGTCGGTGTCGGTCTGGTCGACGTTGGGCACGTCGGGGCAGTTGTCATCGGGCACGCAGACGCCATCTTCGTCGCCGTCCGAACAGGCGAGCGCGTAGCCCCAGCGGATGCTGATGCACAAGGGCGGCGACATCTCGCCCGGGTCGAGCGGGGGCGAGTCGAGCCGGATGCCCAGGGTGACGTCGTAGCCCTCGTCGCTCACCAGGTCGCCGTTGAGGTCGGTGTTGACCCCAAAGCCATCGAAGAGACCATTGCGAAGCTGCCCGCACCCACCGTTGACACTGGAGCTGCGGGCGCGGCTCTCCGAGTATTCGCCGGTCTCCCAGCCCGCCAGGTAGGTGTCATTGGCGTCGGTGCCATACAGCGCGAGCAGCGTAGTCGGCAGGCCGGGGTCGTCGCCTTCATCGAACTCATAGACGACGCGCCGGCCGCCGGCCGAGGTGGCGGCGAAGTCGTTGCTGAACGCGCCCGAGAAGTACAGGTCGCCATCGACGTATTGCAGCAGCGCGATCTCGTCGACCGGCGCCGCCGAGGTGTTGGTGAAGGTGTAGCACTGCGTGAGGGTGGTGCAGTCGAGGTCGGTGACCATGTCGACGCGCAGATTGCGGAACGAGTAGGTGCTGACCATGCGGTTGACCTGCCCGAAGGCCTGCGCGCCGGGGTTGCCCGAGTCGCTGACGCTCAGCCAGTTGCCGCCATAGGCGCCGTCGACGCCCTGGCAGAGGAACGCCATGCTCTCGTAGACCGTGCCCTGCGCGCCGCCATCAGGCACGTCGTTCGCCGGGTTGAACGACGCGTCAGTGCCCGAGCTGGAGCTGCCGAACGCGCCGAGCGGATCGACGCGCAACGAGACGACGCCGAGCTCAGGGTCGCAGCCCGCCGCGGTCGCGAAGGGGTGGTTGCCCACCACCGGGTTCTGCGCGGCGGCGATGCCGGGCAGCGCGAGCGCGAGCAAACAGAGGGCGACATATTGAGGACGCATCCAAAACCTCCCAGCCTCACTTACCGATCATGTGCGGGCGGCTCGGGTCGGGTCAACTTCGCCCCTCGATCGAGCCCTGTCGCCCCGTTGCGCCGCGACCGGCCCGCGCCCCCTTGGTCGCGGGCCTGGCCGCGCGACGCTGCGACGGCATCGCGTCCGTTCTCGGCCTTGCCAGCGGCGCCGCGCCCGGCGCGCCTGGGGAATCAACGGACGTGCGCACCGCTTGGACTCGCGGGACGCGCCAATCTTTGGCGCCGGACGGGCGAGCGGTTGCGCCCGGGCCGTCGGTCGCCTACGGTCGAGCCCGGAGGAAAGCGATGAAGGGTGCACTCATTGCCATCGGCCTGCTCATCGCCCTGCCGGCGCTCGCCGAAGAGCCGCCGCCGTTTTCGTTTGGGACGCGGCCCGGCTATTCACTGCTCGGGGGCGTCACCGGGGGCGGCAGCGTGGGGTCCGATGGCGGCGGTGGTTATGCCGGCCTCGAACTGAGCTTCAATCGGCTGGAGCAGGGCATCTGGGTCGGCGGGTTCGCCGACGCGACCTGGGACTTTGCGCGCGATGCGCTGCTCGTCTGCGTCGGCCCGCAGTTCGGCTACATGGTGCTGGGCCTCGACGGCGGCGGCGCGGCGCGCTTGCGCGACGGCGCGTTCGACTATGGCGCGCAGGGCCGGCTGCTGATCGCGACCGGGCCGTTTGCGCTGTACGGCCGGTATGCCTGGTTCCCCGAGGGCGAGACGCACATGGTGCAGATCGGCCTGACGATCAAGCTGCCCCTGTGGGCGTCCGATATGCAAGGGGGCTGAGATGAAGCTGACGGTCAACGGCCGTGACGTCGACGTCGACGTGCCCGACGACGTGCCGCTGCTTTGGGTGCTGCGCGAAGAGCTCGACCTGCGCGGCGTGAAGTTCGGCTGTGGCAAGGCGCTCTGCGGGGCCTGCACGGTGCATGTCGATGGCAGCGCCCGTCGGTCGTGCGTGACCCCGGTCGGCGCCGTCGCCGGCCATGCCATCCGCACCATCGAAGCGCTGCCGCAGGGCGACAAACTGCACCCGGTGCAGCAGGCGTGGCTCGAAGGCGCGGTGCCGCAATGCGGCTACTGCCAGGCCGGCCAGATCATGAGCGCCGTCGCCCTTTTGGAGTGGACCCCCAACCCGACCGACGAGGACATCGACTCGGCGCTCTCGGCCAATCTGTGCCGCTGCGGCACCTATCCGCGCATTCGCAAGGCGGTGCATCGGGCGGCGGCGCTGATGCGCGGGGAGGGGGGCTGATGCAGATGCAACGTCGCACCTTCCTGCGCGTGGCGCTGACCAGCGCAGGGGCGCTGTTTGTGGGCGTGCACGCCAGCGGTTGCAGCGGGCCGAAGCCCGGGCCACATATGGCGCCGTCGGGCAATCTATCGACCGCCGAGTTCCTCACCATCGAGCCCGATGACACCGTCAAGCTCGGCGTGGGCAAGGCCGAGATGGGGCAGGGCACCTATACGACCTATGCCTTGCTGATCGCCGAGGAGCTGGAGGTCGACCCCGGGCGCATCGAGATCGTGCCTTCGGTCGGGCCGGCCTATCAGAACGGGCTCGGCATTCAGGTCACCGGCGGCTCGACCAGCACCGTCGAGGGCTGGGAGCCCCTGCGCCACGCGGCGGCGGCGGCGCGGGTCATGTTGGTCGGCGCCGCGGCCGAGGCCTGGGGCGTGCCGGCCAGCGAGTGCTTCGCCGAGAACGGCGCGGTGCGGCACAAGGGCAGCGACAAGCAGCTGCGCTTCGGCGAGCTGGCGGCCCGGGCGGCCGAGATGAAGGCGCCGGAAAAGGTCGAGTTGAAGAAGCCCGACGCCTTTCGCCTGCTCGGCAAGCCTCAGCCGCGCATCGACGTGCGCGAGAAGGTCACCGGGGCGCCCATTTTTGGCATCGATGTGGTCGTGCCCAACATGGTGCGCGCGGTGGTGATCCGGCCGCCGGTCTTTGGCGGCGTGGTCAAGTCGTTCGGCGCCGACGAGGCGCGCAAGATGCGCGGCGTGGTCGACATCTTCACCATCGAGGCCGGCGTGGCGGTGGTGGCCGAGAAGTACTGGCAGGCGCGGCGCGCGGCGGCGAAGGTCACGGTCGACTGGGACCTGGGCCAGAACGCGCGCCTGCAGACCCGCGAGCTGCGCGACGCGGCGCGGGCCCAGGTCAAGAAGTCGGGGCTCAAGCATCGCGGCGAAGGCGATGTGGGCGACGCTTTTGAAGCGGCCGGCGCCAAGGTGATCGAAGCGACCTACGACGCGCCCTTTCTGGCCCACGCCACGCTTGAACCGCAGAACGCCACCGCGCATGTCGAGCGCGACAAGGTCACGATCTGGGCGCCGACGCAGTTCCAGTCGGGCGCGCAGGACGAAGCCGCGCGCCGCACGGGGCTCAAGCGCGGCGCGGTCGAGGTCATCACCACCTATATGGGCGGTGGCTTCGGGCGTCGGGGCGTGGTCGATGCCATCCTGGAGGCGGTCGATGTCAGCCAGCGCATCGGCCGGCCGGCGCAGGTCATCTTCGACCGTGAGGACGATATGCGCGCCGGCTATTACCGGCCGATGATGCTCGCCGCGATGCGCGGCAGCGTCGACGCGCAGGGCAAAGTGACCGGCCTCGCCGCGCATTGCCTCTCGAAGTCGGTCTTCAATCTGGGCTTCTTCGCGCGGTCGATGGTGCCCGAGGGCGTGCCCACCGATGTCATGATCGCGCGCTCGCTCGGCCAGTTGCCGCCCACCGGCACCCTCGCCGATCCGCTCGCCACCGAAGGCATCGCCTCGCTGACCTACGAAATCCCCAACGTGAAGGTCGAGTTCACGCCGATGAACGTCGGGGTGCCCGTGACCTTCTGGCGGTCGGTCGGCCACTCTTTCAACGCCTTTGCCATCGAAGCCTTCGTCGACGAGCTGGCGCACGCCGCCGGCAAAGACGCGGTCGAGTTCCGCCGCGCGATGCTGGCCAACGACGCCCGCAAACTCGGCGTTCTCAACGCGGCGGCCGAGCTGGGGCGCTGGGGCACGCCGATCGAAGCCGGGTGGGGGCGCGGCGTCGCGGTGCACGAGTCGTTCGACTCGTTCGTGGCCCAGGTCATCGAAGCGGGCGTGGTCGACGGCGAGATCCGGGTGCGGCGGGTGGCCTGTGCCATCGATTGCGGCCTGCGCATCAACCCCGACCAGGTCGAATCGCAGATGGAAGGCTGCATCATCTTCGGCCTGTCGGCGGCCATCGCGCAGCGCATCGATCTGGTCGACGGGCGCCCGGTTCAGGGCAACTTCGATGACTACCCGCTGCTGCGCATGCACGAGACGCCCGAGATCGCGGTGACCATCATCGACAGCAACTTCTCGCCGACCGGCATCGGCGAGTGCGGGCTGCCCCCGATCGCGCCGGCGCTCGCCGGGGCGTTGTTCGCCGCCACGGGCAAGCGCCTGCGCTCGCTGCCGCTGGCCGATGCGTTGAAGGAGGCCACCTGATGCGCGCATTCGCTTCGATCGGTGTGCTGCTGCTGGCGGCCGTGGCCTTTGCGACCGAGCCGCCGCCCGAGTCGCCTGCGCCCGAGGCGGCGACCCCGGCGCCCGCCGCGGTGAACCCGGCGGCGATCGCCGCGGGCAAGGCCGCGTTCGGCGAGGTCTTCCAGGTGCTGCTCTCGCCCCGCTGCGCCGGCTGCCATCCAAACGGCGACCGGCACCGCCAGGGCGATGATCGCCACTTCCACACCATGAACATCAGTCGCCTCAGCGAGCGCAACGGCCTCGAGTGCGCCACCTGCCATCAGACGCAGAACAGCGAGCAGATCGGCATGGCCGGCGGCCCGCCCGGCGCGCCCAACTGGCACCTGCCCAACGCGGCGATTCCGTTGATCTTCGAAGGACATACGCCCGCCACGCTCTGCGCGCAGCTCAAGGATCCCGCGCGCAATGGCGCCCGCACGCTCGAAGCGGTGCTGCACCACGTCTCGTCCGACCCCCTGGTGCTCTGGGGCTGGCAACCCGGCGGGGACCGCAGCGCGCCGGCGCTGAGCCACGAAGCCTTCGTGAAGGCGTTTCGCACCTGGGTCGAAGCCGGCGGCCCATGCCCCGACGCCGACGCGGCGGCGAAGTAGTCCGCGCCACCGCGCAACTCGCCGCATAGGTGGACGCCCCTGGCAGCGGGCCCTAAACTCGGGGGCCATCGTCTCGCTGCGGATCTGCTGACGCTTGACCTCGCTCCGCTCCCGAATCGGGCTGTTGACTCTGCTGCTGGCCCTGCTGCCGTGCGCCGCGCGGGCCGTGGTCGACGGCGAGCCGTTTGCGCCCCTGGCTTCGCTGCGGGTGGCCGGCGGCGTGGTGGTCACCGGCAATACCCTGATGAGCCAGTCGGTGATCGCGCCGCAGGTCAACAGCGCCCTCTTGCGCTCGTCGGCCGGCGATCTGCGCGGCACGCCGGCCGACGCCGAGCTGGAGGCTGCCTGGCTGTACTGGAGCGGCAGCATTGAAGGCGCGCCCGACCGCACCGCCGACCTCACCGCCGCAGACGGCGCCTTCTTCGATGACATCGCCGCCGACCGTTGCTTGACGGTCAACCGACTCGGCGGCTTCTTCGCCTGCCGCGCCGACGTCACCGCCCGCCTGCGCGACCACGCCGGCAACCAGGCCTGGTCGGGCACCTACCGCGTCGGCGACGTGACCGCCCAGCCGGGCATCGTCGGCCGCAACGGACAATGTCGCGACCCCAACTGCCAGGCCAAATACGCCGCCTGGAGCCTGGTGCTGGTCTATCGCTCGCAAAGCGCGCCCCGCGTGCACGACGTGCTGGTGCACGACGGTTTTCGCTTCTTCGATGAGGATCAAAACAGCCCCGGCATCGACCGCTTTGTCATCGGCGGCTTCGACTTCCCCGCGGGCGGTCAGGCGCGGCTGACGCTGTTTGGCCTTGAAGGCGACTCGTTCCTCGGCGTGCCCCCGCAAGACACCGACCCCTTCGTGCCCTGCGACGATTGCTTCGACTTCATGGAGTTTGCCGGCACGCGCCTCGGCGACGCGCTCAACCCACCGGGCAACCTGTTCAACAGCAGCTCGCCCGGCGGCTTCACGCTGGGGCTCGACCTCGACACCTTCGACGTCTCGAACCTGCTGCGCGCGGGCGATCGACAAGCCGAGATCGTGGTCGGCTCGGGCGATGGCAACGTCGATCCCGACGCGCCGGGCGGCGCGGGCGAGGCGTTTCTGCTCGGCTTCGTGGTGCTCGACATCGAACGCGACGCCGCCCCGGCCGATATCAGCGGACCCGAGACCAACAAGATCGCCGTCGATCTGAACGCCGGCCCGCTCGAACCCG
>JAGQJJ010000193.1 GCA_020430675.1 Myxococcales bacterium | reverse complement strand
GAGCCTGATCAACTTCTCCCCGGACGGTCGCTTTGTCGCCGGCCTCTCGGATGGCCGCCTGCGGATCTGGTCCCTCGACCCCGCGCAGCTCAAACAAGGCAGGCAAGGCCCGGTCTTTCGGCCGACCCCGCCGCTCGGGCCGGCGGTTCCGCTGACCTCTCGCCCCTCGTGGAGCCCCGACGGCCGGCATCTTGCCGTGGCGGGTCGCGATGGGCGCGTCTACGTGGTGCGGGTCGATGCGCCGCACCGGCCCTGGGTGCATGAAGGCGCCGAGGCCAGCGACGTGCAGTTCGCCGGCAACGGCCGCCTCATCATCCGCTCGGCGTCGGGCGCGGTGCGCATCCAGCAGGCGTTCGAACCCGAGATCGCGCCCGCCTTGCTGACGCACAACAGCAACGCCGGCATGACCGTCTGGACGCCGCCCTGCAACCGCGACGGCCCAGGTGGCGCTTGCGAGGGCGGGACGGCAGGCGCGCTGCTGACGCGCAATGAGGCCAACGTCGTCGACATCTGGTCGTTGGGCGAGCGCGAGGTGCGCGGCGCTTCGGCGGTGGCCCACAGCGACGAGATGGACGCCATCTGGCTCGGCGCCGCCGGGCGCTATCTGCTGACGCTCTCGGGCGAGGCCGCGCGATCGGTGCGGCGTTGGGACCTCAGCCGCCTCGGCCGGCCCCCGCTGGTCCTGCCGGCGCGCGAGGGCATCGCCGACGTCGATTTCACCGACGACGCCCGCTTTGCGCTGCTGACCCTGCCCGACGCCGGGCGGGTCGAGCTCTACGACTTTCAGGCCCCCGACAAGCCGCTGACGGTCGTCCGGCGCTCGGGCGTCGTGCGCGCGGGGCTGTCGGCCTCGGGCGATCGCATGGCGCTCGTGACGGATGACTGTTTGGTCAATATTGTCTCCGACGGCGGGCGGCTCTTTCAGATGGCCGCGGGTCTGGACGCTGTCTCGCGGGGGTGTGACGTGCCGCGCATGGCCTTCAGCCCCGACCATCTTCGATTTGCGACGCCCAATGGGTGGGCGGTCGCCGACGATCGCGACTCGGGCACGCGCTACGTCACCCGCATCTGGTCGTTCGACGCGCCCGCCGAGCCCGGCCGGCCGTTCGCCACCGATCAGCGCGTCGAGGCGCTGGGTTGGAGCCCGGACGGCCGGCGCCTGGCGTTGGTCGGCGTCGGCTTTGCGTCGGTGCTCGAGCCGGCCTTGCCCGGACCCCTCGCGCAGCACGGCGTGATGCTGGGCGTGCCGGAGGGGGCCCTCGCGATCCCACCGCGCGCCACCGGCGTCGCGCTCGACGCGAAGGGCGCGCACCTGGCCGTCGCCGATGATGGCCGCGCATGGCTGTGGAACCTCACCGAACCCGCTCAGCCCCAGGCCATCGAGGGCCGCTTCGGCGCGGTGGCATGGTCGGGCGATGGCCGCGCGCTGGGGCTCGTGCGCGAGGGCGCCGGGCCGGGCGTCGAAGCCACGCCGGGCGCCCGCTGCGCGGGCGAACAGGCGACCATCGCCGTCTTTGATGTGGCCCGCGCCGCGACGACCTGGCTGTGCCCGAGCCATCGCCCGTCGCAGATCCGCTTTGTGCCCCCCGGCCCCGACGGCCGCCGCTCGGTGCTCAGCAGCGGCACGGACGCCGAATTCGGCCACACCGTGGAGGTTTGCGCGGTTGAAACGGGGGAGTGCGGGCGCCTGGAGGGCAACGGCGTGCCCGGCCCGATCCCGCTCGCTTCCACGTTGGAGATGGCCCGCACCCTGACCGTCGTCGACGGCCACGAAGTGCGCTTCTGGGATGCGCGGCGGCAATACGACCGCACGTCCCTGCAAGGCGAGCTGAGCGACATCAGCAACTACTGCCCGCCCTTTGCGATGCTGCGCCAGCTCATGCCCATCACCCGCGAGGCCCTGCGCAGCGAGTTGAAGCAGTGTTATGCCCGCATCGGCCGCGGGACCGACTTCGACCCGACCGCGCCGGGGCCCCAGGCGGCGCCCGAGGCCGAGGTCACCTGGTACGCGCGCGTCAACCGCGACTTTCCGCCCGATCCGGCGGCGGATGGCCCGACCCTCACCGGGCTGCGCCATCAGCTTGAAGAGCTCGAAGAGGACGCGCGCTGGCTGCCCGAAGGCACGGAACCGCACGCCGAGAGCCGCGCGAAGCGCGCCGCGGTCAACGTCGAGTTCGCCAACGAGGTCGGCCGCTCGAAGCGGCCCGACGCCGACGCCGCGGTCCGCCAGGCCCTGCGCACCGCGCGCCACTTCTATCGCACCGCGATTCAGTCCGGGCCGAAGCATCGCCGGCTGGGGTGGTATCGCGAGCTGCTCTCGGTCAGCGAGCGTCTGTCTGGCAATCGCTTTGCGCCCGAGGTGCTCGACGACGCTTGTCAGGAAGACATCCTCATCGACGAGCTCGGCACCGACGAGGCCGAGGTCAGCTTCGCGCGCAGCCGGCATTGCGCCAATCTGCTCGCCGACGCCGCCTTCGAAGCGAAGCGCGCCGGCGACATCGCAAACGCCGCGAAGCTGCTCGCCGACGCCAGCGCCGCCTATCCGCCGCATCGACGGGGCCTGTCTCCCGAAGAGAAGAAGTCGCTCTACTTTGAGATCGAGCGGATTCGGGCGGCGCGTGATGAGCTGCAGCGGTCGCTGCGCCAGGCGTCACCGGTCGGCAAGGGGGCGCGCTGATGGGCGGCGCGGCGTTCAGGTCGGCCTCGCTCGCGCACTTTTGGGCCAGGCTCGACGAAGGGATGAGAGGCAGATGAAAGACGACAAGATGGTCTTCAACGGCATCGACGGGGCGACGGGCGGGTACCTGCTGCCGCCGCTGAGCACGCACGACCTCGCCGACCTCGCCAAGGGGCGGCCCCTCCAGCTTGAGACCGACGAGGTCGCGGGCCTCGGCGCCCATGCGCGGCGCATGAAGAAGGCGAGCTTCCGGGTGGCGGCCGGGGTGGACCCGCGCAAGATCGAGCAGGCCGGGTGGGCGATCATCTTCCCCCGTCTGCGCGGCAAGGGCACCCTGCGCGGCGAAGATGCCGCGGCCCACGCCCAGCGCCAGGCGGCGATTCGCGAGGCCCTCGCGCCGCTCATCGAGCACCGTCGCGCCCAGGCCAGCCGCGTCGCCGAGCATCGCTTCAAGACGCTCGATTACAATATCGGCGCGCCGAACGGCGAAGCGACCCTCGAAGAGACCGGCCCGCTGCGGGTCGAGACCAAGACCACCTTCTTCGGGCGGCAGGAGCCCCCGGTTGATGGCAACGCGGCGGTCGACCCCGACAAGTTCCCCTATTATGTGTTGCTGGTGGGCAGCCCCGAAGAGATCCCCTATCGCTTCCAGTACCAGCTCGATGTGCAATACGCGGTGGGTCGGCTGCACTTCGACACCGTCGATGAGTATGCCCGCTACGCGCAGAGCGTCGTCGCCGCCGAGACCTCGTCGCTCTCGCTCGGCCGGCGGATGGCCATGTGGGGCCCCTGTACGCGGGGCGATCGCGCGACCGAGTTGAGCAGCGCGCAGCTGCTGACCCCGCTGAGCCAATGGCTCAGCGGCGAGCTGCTCGCCGACCCCGCATTTGTCGAGGCCCATGGCACCTGGACGCTCGACGGCGCCGATATCGGTGGCGGCACCAAGGCAAAGCTCGGCGAGCTGCTCGGCGGCGCGCGCACGCCCGCGTTCCTCATGACCGCGAGCCATGGCCTGCGCTACCCCGAAGAGCACGGATGGCATCGGTCCCATACCGGGGCGCTGCTCTGCCAGGATTGGACCCTGGGCCAGACGCCGCGCGAGGATGACCTGTTCGCCGGCGACGACCTGGCCGCCGACGCGCGCGTCGCCGGCCTCGTGGCCTTCCACTTCGCCTGCTACGGCGCGGGGTTGCCGGGGCGCGACAGCTTCGAGGTCTACGAGAAGGGCGTCACCCGCAAGAGCGATGGCGCCGGTGGCTCGGCGGGGGCCAAGCGACTGGCGGGCCAACCCTTTGTCGCGCGGTTGCCGCAGCGGCTGCTCGCCCACCCGAAGGGCGGCGCGCTGGCGGTGATCGGCCATGTCGACCGGGCGTGGGGATCCTCGTTCTTTCTGTCGGGCCGGCGCAGCGACGCCGCGCAACTCGCGGTGTTCCGCAGCACGCTGCACAGCCTGCTGCAAGGCTATCCGGTCGGCTGCGCCATGGACTATTTCAACGAGCGGTACGCGGCCTCGACCAGCGACCTCGCCAACGCCATCAGCCAGTACCAGGAGGATGGCTTCAGCGATGAGTACGAAGACGAGGCGTGGATGGCCGAGCAGTGGTTGACGAGCAACGACGCGCGCAACTATGCGGTCATCGGCGACCCGGCGGTGCGGCTCTGCGTGGGTGACGAAGGCGGACCGAGCCAGGTCGACCTTTCGGCGGTGCCGGAGGTCGCCTCGGCGCCGGCCGCCACGCCGACCTACCGGGCGGGCGCATCGCGCGGCGGCCCATCCGGACCGCCCCGACCCCGGGACGAGGCCGATGGGCCCGGCGGCCGGGTCGTCAACGAGTCATTCGGCTGGTTCGGCAGCGACAAGAAGGACGAGGCGCAGGCCGACGAAGCCCCCGCCGCGAAGGGTCCGGGCTTCCTGGAGCGCATCGGTGACGCGCTCGCAAGGCTGGCGAGTGATCTGACCAGCATCGAGGTGACGACCTATACCTCGGAGCAGGCGGCCGAGGCGCATCGCGCCGGCCAGAAGGTGGAGGACTTCGCCCAGCCGCGGGCCCTGACGCGCATCGCCTTCGACGGGGACGTCAAGGCATGGGTGCCCACCGCCAACGGCAAGATCGACGCGGGGCTGTGGAAGGCCCACTGCGATCTGGTGCACGAGGCGCAGGCCCACCGCGCCCGCATGCTCGAAGCCCTGATCGGCGCGGTGACCGGCCAGTTTGGTGGGAGCAATCGCGGCAGATGACACCGCCCACGGCCACGGCGGCGCCCTCGCCCGGCGCCGGCTTTGTGCTCGACCCATTTGCCGTGCCCGACGCGCACGACGAGCGGTGGGCGATCGATCTGCCCGAGGCGGCCGAGGCGGCGACGGCGATGCTCGATGCCATCGAGAAACGCACGACGGCGGTCGAGGGCGCGATCGCCGACGCGCCCGATCGCATCGGCGTCGCCATCGAGCGCGCGGCCCGGCCCACCCGCACCGCGTTCGCCTTGGATGAGGACGGGGCCGAGACACCTGAAGACCGGCTCGCTGCCGCGCTGCGCCCGCGGGCCGACCGCGCCTCGTTTGGCATCGGCGATGCCATCAGCGATGAGATCCGAGCCATCGAGGCCCGGCTCGAGGCCCTCATCGCGTCGGTCCGGCGCGTCGCGCACGTCGAGACCCGGGTCGCCGGGCGGGTCGTTGCGCGCTCGACGCTCGGATGGACGGGCAGCGCCTGCCTGGTGGTCGACCCCGAGATCACGCCCGAGACCGCCGACAACCACGCGCGGACGCTCGCTCTGGCCGTCCGCGTTCGCCAGACGCGGCTGCGCCTCGCCCTGGTGGTGCTGACCGGCGCGGCCCGATCGGCCGCGTTGCTCGCCGCCGGGGGGCTGAGCGCGTTGCCGGCGATCTATCGTTTTGTTCGCCAGGTCATCGACGAGGTCGATGCCTTCAACCAGGCGGCCGAGACCGCCGAGCCGATTGGAGAGACGTCATGAGCAGTTCGCTGGAGTTCGCCGAGAAACTGTACGCCCGGTTGTCGAGCATGCTCGACGACCTGACTTCGCTGAAGGTCGAGACGCATACCATCGACGAGCAGGGCACGTCGCTCCTGCGCGCCGAGACCAAGGTCGAGCTCGACGGAGACACGACCAATCGCATCCCGATCACCGCCGGCAAGATCGACGAAGCCATCCTGCGGCAGCACCAGAAGTCGGTCGAGCAGGCCCGCAACGAGCGCAAGGCCCTGGTCGACACCATGATGACCATCATTCGCGGCCGACTCGACATCGAGAAAGAACAGGCCAAGGACTGACACGGCCTGCAGATCCCTGCGAGGTCGAAGAGGAGACGGCATGACGAGCTCAATCCTGATGTGGGAAAACCAGCACCGTTTCGACCCGGGCGCCAAGGAGGGCATCATGCTGCTCCAGGCGGCGCTGGGACTCGCCGCCGACGGTGCCTATGGCAAAGGCACGGCCGGCGCGGTCAGCGACTGGCAGGAAGAGAATGGCTTCGAGGTCACCGGCTTTGTCGACGCCAAGATGTGCGAGGCGTTGGGTGTGCCTTGCCCCTTCGTCGAGAAGCGGGTGCGCCTCGACCGGTATGGCGCGATGCGCGAAGACTCGAGCCTGATGGTGCTCGGGCCGTCGACCAGCAGCCGCGTGGTGAAGCTGCATCGCCTGGCGGCCGAAGGCATGAAGCGTCTGGCCGCCGAGGTCCAGGCCGAGCTGGGCATCGAACTCAAGCTCACCTCGGGCTGGCGGCCGAGCGAGTGGACGTCGCGCGAGCAGTACGAGCAGGAGATGATCAAGCGCTATGGCTCGGTCGAAGAGGGCCGCAAGTTCATGGCCTTCGCCTCGCCGCATGAGACGGGCCTGGCCATGGACATCGGCGTCGGCGGCCTTGAACCCAAGCGCGCGACCATCCCCCAGCAGGAGAAGACCGAGCTTTATCTCTGGCTGGTCAAGAACGCCTGGCGGACGGGATGGCATCCCTACAAGCGCGAGCCCTGGCATTGGGAGTACCCGATCGGCTACCGCGAATGGGAGACGGGCGAGGCGGGCGTCGATCGGTGGCAGCCGCAGAAGGGCGTGCATTTTGATGCCAGCGAAGAGGACCTCTATGTCGAGGTGCCTTCGGACGAAGACCTGGGTTGAGCCTGGCTTCGGGCCTGGCAGGAAACGACTCGATCGACCGAGGGCGCCGATCGACGCCTTTGGCGCACCGGAAGGGGAGCCTGAGTCATGCCCGACAGCCTGCAGCGCTTGTTGCTCGCGAGCCCCGACGATGGCCGCCCGCGGCTGGACCAGGTGGCGGGCGAGTCCGCCGCCGATCGGCCGCGCGCGGCGCTCTCGACGGATCATCTGTATGACAAGGGCGGCGATCCCAATGATCTGTCGCGCCAGCGCTGGGGGGTCATCGCGCCGGCCGGCGCGCGCGGCGACCGCCTGCTCGCGCTCGCCGCGCCGCTGATCGCGCG
>JAGQJJ010000192.1 GCA_020430675.1 Myxococcales bacterium | reverse complement strand
TGCTGCGCCACGACCTGACCGAGCGGCTCTACGGCTGGATTTCGTACACCCTGCAACGCAGCGAGCGCCGCGACCGGCCGGGCGAGGACTGGCGCCTGTTCGACTTCGACCAGACGCATAACCTGATCATCGTCGCCCAGTACAAGATCACCCCGAAGTGGACCGTCGGCATGCGCTGGCGCACGGTGACCGGCAACCCCGAGACCCCGATCACCGGCGCGGTCTACGTGGTCGAGCAGGGCCGCTACGTGCCGCTCTACGGCACGGTCAACAGCACGCGCAACCCCACGTTCCACCAGCTCGATCTGCGCATCGACCGCGAGTGGACGTTCGACACGTGGCGCCTCATCGGCTACCTCGACCTGCGCAACGTCACCAACCAGGCCAACGCCGCCGGGCGCACCTACAACTTCGACTACAGCGAATCGACCCAGGCCTACGAGATCCCCATCGTGCCGTCGTTCGGCCTGCGCGGAGAGTTCTGATGCGCGCCCGCCTGCTTCTTGCTGCGATCATCGTCCTGGGCTGCGCGCCCGACTTCGACCCGATGCACCTCGCCACCGGCTATCGGGTGCTGACCATCCAGGCCGAGCCGCCCGAAGCGGTGCTCGACCCCGCGGTGCTGACCGGCCAGGCCCCGCCGAGCGCGCTGCCGGTCATCGAGCTGACCGCGTTTGAGGCCAACGCCGAGGGCGCCGAGCGCGAATGGGAGGTCTGCCTCTTCAGCCTGGAGCGCCTCGCCGGCTTCGAGTGCCTTTCGCCCACGCTCGTCGCGCCTTTGCCGGGCGGCGAGGCGACGACCACGCTCGATGTGGGCGCGGTGTTGCTGGAGATCTTCAGCCGCAACGCCGGCCAGGGCCCGACCGACGCCGGCCCGCCGGCCAATGCGCCCGCCGAGAACGACTGCGCGCTGCCCTTTCTGGCGCTGCCCGACGGCAGCTGCCTCGACCGGCTCGACCTGCAGGTCAAGCTCACCGCCGGCCCGCCCGACGGCCGCACGGTCACCGCGATCAAGAAGGTGCGCCTCTACCTCGACCGCGAGGTCACCCTCAATACCAACCCCACCGTGCGCGCGCTGACCATCGAAGGCACCCCCGCCCCCGGCGCCACCGTCACGCTGCGCGTCGACCTCGACGACAGCACCCTCGATCGCTACGTCGACGTCGAGGGCGACACCGTGACCGAGGTGCCGGTCTTCAACTGGTACACCACCGCCGGCGAGCTGACCCCCGGCGCCACCTTCGCCGACGACCGCGACACCCGCCTGAAGCTGCCCCGCCAGGTCGAAGGCGGCGCGATCGAGGTCTTTGTGGTCGCCCGCGACGGCGAAGCCCGCGGCGGGGTGGGCTTCGCCCGGGCCATGTTGACGCTGCCCTGACCGCGGCGCGGCAGCGCGCCCTCCGCACTTTTTTGCCGCCGGCGGCGGACAGGTTGATCGCTTCGATCCCTAGTCACCCCATGGGCAGTGACTCCCAACCGCACGACGCCTTCTTCAAGGCCCTCTTCGGCCGCCCGGCGGTCGCCGCCGACCTGCTGCGGCGCGTGCTGCCGGCGCCCCTTGTCGCCGCGCTCGACCTCGACGCGCTCGAGCCGGTCAGCCCCGAGCTGATCGACGAAGAGCTGCGCCGCAACCACGCCGATCTGGTCTTTCGCACGACGCTTCGCGGCGGTGAGGTGCTCGTCTTCTTCCTGCTCGAACACCAGCGCCGCCCCGACCCGATGATGCCCTGGCGCCTGCTGGTCTACATGGTGCGCATCTGGCAGCGGTGGATCGCCACCCACACCGAAGCCGAGGGCGCGGCGCCGAACTTTCTGCCGGCCATCCTGCCCGTCGTCGTGCACAACGGCGCCCATCCCTGGACGACGCGGCGGCGCCTGAGCGACCTCATCCGCCTTGAACCGGAGCTGCTCGAGCCCGTGCGCCGCTTCCTGCCCGAGCTGCATCTGCTGGTCGATGACCTGCCCGCCGCCGACGACGCTCAGCTCGAAGGCACCGCCTCGGCGCTGGCCACGGTGGCGCTGCTCTTCCTCAAACACGGCCCCTACGAGAACCCCATCGCGCCCCATCTGGTGCGCTGGCTCGGCCACCTGCGCCGCGTGCTCGACCAGCCCGGCGGCTCGGATGCGCTCATCGTGGCCTTGCGGTATCTTATCGAGGTGAACGAGTCCGCCGAGCCGAGCGCCCTGGGCGAAGTCCTCACCCCCCGCCTCGGCCCGGAGGCCAAGGAGCTGATCATGACCCCGGGACAACGACTGCGCGAAGAAGGCCGCGCCGAGGGCCTTGAAGAAGGCCGCGCCGAGGGCCTTGAAGAAGGCCGCGAAGAAGGCCGCGAAGAGCAGGCGCGGGCCATTGTCTTCAAGATGCTCCAACTCCGCTTTCGCGGCGTGTCCGAGCCGATCGCGGCGCGGGTTGCGCAGGCCGAGCTGCCTGATCTTGACCGTTGGATTGAGCGCATCCTCGTCGCGCAGGCCATCGACGAGGTCTTCGTCGACTGACCGCGCTTCAGGGGCAGGCGCCGAGCTTGAGCGGCACCGTCATCGGCACCGCGCCCTTCTCTCCGGTCGACGTCGTGTAATGCAGCTCCAACCGCGCCTGGCCGCCGGTCCACGCTTTGCTGTCAGTGGGCGCGGGCAGGCCGGCGAGGTCGCCGCTGAGCGTCTGCGGGGTCGCGGTCAGCGTCTTGTCGGTGGGCGCGAGCAGCGTCGCGGCCCGGCCGTCGGCGGTCTCGACGGTCAGCTTCGCCGCGGTCAGCGTGACGCCTTTGGTGTCGAGCTTCGTGGCGTCGAGCCGCAGGTTGGCGAGCTGGCCGTCGCGCGTGCAGAGCTTCGCCAGGCAGTCGGTGCAGCCGGTCTCGTCGGGCCGCGGATCGCCGATCTGCGGCGTCTCGCCGCCGCCGCGGCAGGCGCAGACCAGCGCGGCGCAGAGCATCAGAGCAGGCAAGCGCACGGTCAGCCTCCCGGTTCAAAGGTGCGCAGCGCAGCGCGCAGTTGTTGTTCGACGGGCTGGTACCGCTCGAATGGCCCCGCCGCTTCGACCAGCACGATGCGGTCGTCGATCACAAAGATCGTCTCGCTCATCACCCAGTCTTCATTGCCATACGGCAGCATGAAGTCGAGCGTGCAGCCGCGCAGGCCCTTGCGCGTGTTGAAGCAGTCCTCGGCGCGGAAGGTATAGCCGCGCTTCTCGAGGTGCCGCTTCATCGCGTCGGTCCAGAACGCCAGATCGGCCTTGGGTTCGTTGTCGACCTCGCGCGCCGCCACGCGCACGCCGTCAGCGGTGATCAGGCGCAGGTCGTCGGCGTCTTCGTACTTCTTGAACGCCGGCGGCACGTCGAGCACGCGCGTCGGGCCGCAGGCGAGCAGCAGCAGCGCAAGCGCACCCCAAGCAAACTCAGAAACGCGCATCGAACCGCTCCAGATCGACCGAGTCGAGCCATTTGAAGGGCGAGCGCACATAGACGACGCGCTGCCGTTCGCGGAACTGAAACGCCACGTCAATGACCGCGTAGCGGGCCCGCTCGCGCTCGACGCGCAGGCGGCCGGCGAGCTGCTCCATCTCGGCGACCATGTTTGCCATGTTCTGCTCGATCTGCAGCGTGGCCTCGACGTTCGAGTCGTCGATCAAGGCCCGCAGCTTGTCGAAGATCTGCCGCTTCGAACGAAGCTGGGCTTCAAGCTGGGCGATGGCCTGGGTCAGATCCTGCCGCTCAAGGGTCTTCGAGATGACCACCCCCGAATCGGCCACCTGGTTGATCGCCATCGAGAGCTGCTCGGGCGGGATCTTGAGCACGAGCTGCGTATCGCTGACCAGCGTCGGGAAGGCGCCGTGGGGCTTCAGCCCATCGATCAACGCGCGGCGCACCTCGTCGGGGTGCACCACCTTGACCACCAGATGCGCGGTCAGCGCGGTCTGGCGCGCCCCGGTCTCCGGCGCAGCAGGCTCAGCGGCGGTCGCTGCGGGGGGCGCTGGGGCCTGCGCCGCGGCGGCAAACGGCAACAGGAGCAGCGAAGCGATGAACAAGCGCATCGTGATCACTCCGGCCGGAAGCTGCTGAGCGACGCAACCACCGCCTCGCGGTGCCGCGAATACGACTCGGGGTCGGGGAAGAACGCTTCGATCACGTACAGATCCTCGCCCTCGGCGTAGACCGCGATCAGCCAGCTTCGCGGGTTGAGATCCTTCTCACGGTAGATGGCCCAATGCAGCCGCCCGACGGTGCCGGCGTCGAGCGCCTCTTCGTCGCGGCCGTCCATCTCGTGGCGCACCGCCGCCGCCCAGAACGCGGCGTCGCCGCGCGGCTCGTTCGAGACCACCCCGGCCCGCAGCACCGTGGTATCGGCCGCCTGGGCGCGCCAATCATCGTCGTCTTCGAACCGCACGAAGCCCTTGGGCGGCGTCAGGTGCACGTCGTCGCCGCCGTCTGCGATGGTCAGCACGTGCGCTTCGAGGCGCTGCACCCAGCCGAACGGCGAGCGGTGCACCACGGCGCGCTGGTTCTCGACGATGGGCTCGAGCGCGATGGTGATGGTGTAGAAGTCGACCAGGTTCTTCAGCGTGGCCAGCGTGCTCTCGATCGACTCGATCTGCTCGGTCAGCCGCTTGATCTGTTGCAGGATGCGCAGGCGCTCGGCGGTGTCGCTGGTCTGCTCCAAGAGCGCCAGCAGCCGCTCGCGCGTGTCGCGGGCCACGGTCAGCCGGCCCTGCAGGTCGGTGAACTGTTCGGTCACGTCGAGCGCCTTGACCCGCCGATCGAGCACGGTGCCCACCTCGGCGAGCCGGGCCATCGCCGCGTCGAAGTCGCCGGCGGGCACCCGCGCCACCAGCACCTGCGCCGAGAGCGACTCGACATAGCCGCCCGCCGACTCGATGCGCGCGGTGAGCTGGTCGACCGCTTCGAGCAGCCGCCGCACGCGCAGCTTCAGGTAACCGAGATAGACGATCTGCGGCGCCTGGGCGGCCGGTGCGTCCTTCTGGGCCGCGGCGACCTTCTGCTGGGCGATGCTCTGCTCGGCGACCTTCTTCTCGGTGACCGAGAACGCCGCGTATTGCTCGGCTTCGCCCCCACCGGCGTATTTGTCGAAGCTCGCCGGGCTCTGCATCGCGTAGTGGGCGCCGCCGCAGCTGAGCAGCAGCGCCGTGGCGAGCGCGATCAGGTAGCGCAAACACACCTCCCGAGCCAGAGACTGGCCTATTCGAGCACGGCGACGCGGTGGCCGCCACCACCACAGGTCAGGCGCCGAGGGGCCGCACCGAAAGCGCCAGCGCTTCGAGCACCGACGGCTCGATGCCCGCGCGCCACTTCTCCACGATGTTGGGTGAGCCCGAGTAATCGTGGTGCTCGTCGACGATGAGCTGGTGGATCGGCCGATACGCGAGCCCCAGCGGCCAGCCGTGATAGGTCAACAACCCGCGCCAGATCTCTTCGTCGCGCGGGTGCGGCGTGCCGTAGCGGTCGAGCATGTCGTAGGCCAGCGTGAACGTGGCCAGCGTGAGGCCCATCAGCACGCAGTCGATCAGATCGGGGTGCTCGCGGTCGAGCTTCCAGGTGCTCGACCGCCACCGCCGGGCGTACGACTCGGGGCTCTCGGCGTACAGGCGCTGGTTCCACGCCAGGAAGGCGGCGGCGCGCATGGCCTCTTCGCTCATGTGCGCGTAGTGCCGGTTCACGTCGAGCACCCAGACCGGCTCGGCGTTCAGCGTCAGGTTGCGCCAGTGCACGATGCCCGCTTCGGGCGGCAGGTCGGCGAACCCGCCGCCGATGATGCGGCCGGTGTCGTTGTAGAGCCGCGTGAACGGGTTGTAGAGCACCGCGGTGTTGAGGCTGTTGGCGGCGACGTGAATATCGGTGCCGTCGATCGCCTCGGCGGGCCGGCCGGGGTCGATGGGCGTGAACTCGTGCGCGGTGTCGTCGCGGATGGCAAAGACGTTGAAATCGACCAGCTTGTCGAGCGCGTCGGCCTGCCCGTCGCGGTCCGAGTCGAGCACGTTGCGGCGCAGGCCGGTGTCGATGGGCGTGACGTAGTTCATGCCGCCGGGCAGCGCGTGGTGCGCCTTCCAGTAGCGCGGGATGGCCCGCTGCACGATGCCCTCGCGAATCGCCGCCCAGTCCTTGCGGCCGGCGATGCCAGCGAGCACCTCCATCAGCACGTTGAAGTTCTCGCTCTCGACCATGCGCCGCACGCCGTCGGGGCCGGGCTCGGTGCGGAAGTACGTCGAGTTGAAGCTGGTCAGCACCTGAGATTCGGGGTAGCGGGCGCGCACCCGGAAGAGCGCGTCCTTGCCGGCGCAAAGCCCGTAGAAGATGAGCTTCGGGCCGCTGGCATCGGGCGCGTTCTCCAGCGCGTGGCGGATGTTGCGGCCGATGTCGCTGTGGCCGTCGTAGCCGACGATATGCACTGATTTGTCGGCCATGGGCTTGAACAGATCGTAGGCGTACTCCTTGACCGTGATGCGCACCGGCATCGGGCCCTCGGCGCCCTCGTAGGTGCGCACGTAATCGGCCGGGCCGCCCTCGCGCTCCTCGCCATCGGGCGCAAAGCCCGCCTTGCGCAGCAACTCGACCGCGCCGCGGTAGAAGCCCTCGCTGCCGCGCCCGGGGAACCAGGCGACCCGCAGCTCGACCGGGCCGTCGCCGAACCACGCGGCGTAGGGCGGCGAGAGGGGGGCGACCTCGGCAAACAGCGCCGCCGCGCGCGCCGCCATCTCGGCGCTCAGATGCGACGCCGCGCGGTTGAACTCGGCGGCCAGCCCCTCGCGCAGCATCGGGTTGAGCTCGGCTTCGATCAGCGACGCCACCGACGCCGCCGCCGCGTCGTCGCCCGGCGGCGTCTCGGCCAGGTGCAACAGGCAGGTGCCCGCGCTCGATCGAAGCTGGAGGCATTGGCGCTCATCGAGGCCGAGCGGCGCGGTGCGGCTCTGGGCCACCGCCTCTTCAAGCTGCGCGCGCAGCCCGGCGCGCTGGGTCTCGTCGAGCGGGCCGAAGAGCGTCTCGCCGTCGGCCAGGTCATCGATCAGACGCCCGGCGCGATAGAGCGCGTCGCCGGTCTCGTGCAGATCGGCGGGCGGCGCTTCGGCCGAGGGCGACAGGCGGCCGTCGGCGCCGACGTGCACCGCAAACCGGGTGCCCTCGCCGAGCGTCAGCGCCGCCG
>JAGQJJ010000191.1 GCA_020430675.1 Myxococcales bacterium | reverse complement strand
CGGGCACCCCCAGGTCGGTCAGCCGGATCGGGCTGTCGGCGACCGCCGAAGGCCGCTCGGCGAGCGATGATCCGATCCACTCGCCCTCGGCGGGCACGGCGGTGCGCCCCTGGCAGGCTCCAAGCGCACCGCTGGCGATCAGAATGAGCGTTCGGATCATCATCTGGACCTAGAGGAATACCACGCATTCCTCCCGGTGGCCACGTCTGACAGCGGCGGCCGCGTCCGTTGGCCCGTAAAGGCCGCCAGACCGCGCGTCGCAGGCCAGGTCACGCCCCGAGGCGCGCCTTTGCATCGTCAAGTTTGGAGTACGCGGGCGGCCGCGTCGCGGATCAACCGTCGGGTCAGAAGTTGATATTGCTGCGGAAGTCGGGGTCGATGATCTGGACCACCCGCAGCTCGTCTTCGCCCCGGTAGATGCGGTGATAGAGGGCCAGGTACTTGAGCACCTTCTTCGTATACTCGCGGGCCTCGGTGTAGGGGATCTCTTCGATGAACTCGTCCATCGGCAGGTGGCCCTTGCGGGTCAGCCACCACGCGACGCGATGCGGGCCGGCGTTGTAGCCGGCGATGGCCAGGGGCAACTGGCCGTTGAACTTCTGCAGCAGCTCGTTGAAGTACCAGGCGGCCATCTCGATGGCGACCTCGGGCTCGAACAGCAGCGCCGGGCCGAAGTTGCGCCAGTGCATGCGGTCGGCGACCAGCGCCCCGGTGTGCGGCATGACCTGGAGCAGCCCGCGCGCGCTCGCCCGGCTGACGGCCCACGGGTTGTAGGTCGACTCGACGGTCATGAGCGCCCAGATGAAATGCGGGTCGAGGCCGTAGTGGCGGGCGTTGGCTTCGACGATCGGCTGGAAGGCCCGCGCGTAGCGGTTGCGCCACTTCTGGTTTTCAGGGCCCTCGGGGCGGCCGCTGACGCGGTCTTCCTTGCGGGCAAGGCGCCGGGCGTAGTGGTAGTCGCCGAGCGCGGCGAAGGCGTCGCGAAGCTGAGGCCAGAAGGCCTTGTCGCGGCGCGCGGCGAGGAAGCGCACGCGGCGGGTGTCGCTGCGCGGACCGCGGTCGGTGTTGCGGCGGCCCCATTCGGCGCGCGGCGGATTCAGGTCGCGGTAGTCGACATAGGGGTCGGGCTCAAACTGCCAGCGCGCGCGCTGTTTGCGGCCGGCGCGATAGAAGGCGCGCAGTTCGTCGCTGACCAACCGCAGGTGCTGCATGGCCCAGATGGGCTCGCCGATGACCGCCAGCTCATAGGCCTTGGCAAACGCGGGCATGGCGCCGCCCCAGCGCTCTGAGAGCCGGCGCAGCTGCGCCACGGCGTCGTCGTCGGCCGTGGGCTCGGCGGCGCTCTGCGGCAGCTCTTCGCCTTCGGTGGCGCCCGGTTCGGCGGCGGCGGCTTCGGGCGACTCGGGCTCGTCGGCACCGTCGGCGTCGACCAGTCGGCAGCCGGGGCGCTCGTCGCCTTCGCCGCAGGCGATGCCCTCTTCGGCGGTCTCGTCCTCGGCTTCGGGCGCGCCATCCGCGTCGGGCTCGCGCCAGAGCGGCCGGCCCAGCTCTTCGAGGCGGGCGCGGGCCTGGTAGGCGTAGTAGCTGAGCGGGTCGCGGTCGATCAGGCCCTTGTAGGTGTCGACCGCGGCTTCGATCTCGCCCTGGCGGGCCAACGTGCGGGCGAGCCAGTAGCCGTAGCGCTCGGGCCGGGCGCGGCTGGAGGCCTGCAGGCGTTTGAAGGCCTCGGCGGCGGTCTTGTAGTCGCCCAGGCGATAGGCCAGCCACGCGCGCAGCCAGTGGGTCTTGCTGGCCCAGGCGCGGCCGCGGCGGGCGGCCTGGCCGAACCAGGTGGCGGCCTTCTCGTACTCGGCGCCGTTGAAATAGAGCCAGCCCACCTCGTACTGCGCCTCAGCCGAGGGCGCCTTGGGGTCGGTGCCCATGCCGACCATCAGCGCCTGAGCGGCGGGGTCGAGGCGGCCGAGGCGTTCGAGGCAATAGGACTTCCAGCGCGTGGCCCACCGCTTGCGGCTGGGCGCGGCGGCGTCGTCGATGAGCGCCGAGAACGACGCGAGCGCCTCTTCATAGCGCTCCATCTGGTAGAGCGTGCGGCCGATCTGGTAGCGGGCCTTCCAACGATCGGAGGCGGTGGTGCGCGGGTCGGTGGTCAGGCGTTGCAGGGTGTCGAGCGCGGGGTGGAAGTACTTGCGGCTGCGCAGGTCGATGCCGCGGGCGAGCGCGGCTTCGACCGATTGCGTGGGCAGCTCGGCGCCCTGCGCTTCGAGGGCCTGCAGCGCGCGCTCGGCGACCAGGGCCAGCGGGTCTTCGGGCAGCTCGTTGATGATGCGGTCAAGCCAGCGGGCCGAGGCGTCGAAGCGGCCGCGCAGGCGTTCGGCTTCGGCGAGCGCAAAGCGGATCGCGGCGCGGTGCGGGTACTCGGGGTAGAGGTCGAGGACGCGGTCGTAGCCCTTGACCGCCTCGGCTGGGCGGTCGAGCGCCAGCGCGACATCGGCGAGCCGCACCGTGGCGCGATGGCGCCAGGTGGAGTGCGGGTAGCGCTTCTGGAACCGCTTGTACTGCGCCTCGGCGTGGACGTAGTCGCCGGCGTGGAAGGCGCACTCGGCGCGGAAGAAGTCGGCGATGTCGGCGTTGTGCAGCGGTCCGCGGGCGGCGCGCTTCAGGTCGGTGGCGGCGCTGCGCCAGCGGCCCTGACGGTAGCGGGCCAGGCCGCGCATCAGGCGGGCGGCAGCGGTCGCGTAGGCGTCCTCTTTGGCCGCGGCCAGCATGCGGCCGGCCTCGCGCTCGGCCTCGGTGGGCTCAAGCGTGCGGCCCGGGCCATGCCAGAAGGCATCGGGGCCGGCCGGCGGTTGCCACCCGGGCCAGTCGCCCGCGTGCGAGAAGGCGGCGGTGGCGAGCAACAGAACCAGGGGGATGAGCAGGCGCATACTTTGTGGATACCACCGTCGCGCCCAGGATTCATCCGATATTTTCATACATCGGACGACATTGGTGATCAGATCGCACCCACAACGACAAGGCCCACACCGGAGCGCGCCGGTGGCGGGCGTCAGAGCAGGTCGTCATCGTCGGGGCCGCGGCCGAGGAATTCGGCCTTGCCCTCGCGCACGCCTGCGCGGCGACCGAGCACAAAGCCGATGACGATGCCCAGGAAGAGCACGAACGGGATATAGACCAGGTGCGTCGGCGGCGGGGTGGTGAACAGCTCGGTCTCATTCATCGGAGCCGCCTCCCCCGCCGCTGCGGCCTTCCAGCTCGGCGAGGCGCGCCTTGAGGCCGTTCAGCTCGCTGGCGGTCGCTTCGCTGCGGCGCCAGGTGCGAAAGACGAAGGCGAAGACGAGCAGCCAGACCGCGCCGTAAGCGATCCAGAGGTGCTTGTAGCGCATGTCTTCGAGCGCTTCGGTGCGTTCGAACTGCGTCGGCATCGCCGGGGCGGCCTGCTCGGCCGGCTTCGGGGTGTCGTCGACCACGTCGGCCTGCGCCGCGCCGGCAAACAGCGCCAGCCCGAACGTGGCGGCGGTCAGCCATCGTTTCATCACTGCCCTCCCAATCGGCCAAGCCGTCGGCGGATGGCGCGCACGGTGAGCGCGTCGCGGTGCATGCGGTAGCGCAATTGCAGCATGAGGAAGAAGACGATCAACAAGATGCCGAGGCAGATATACATCGTCATCTTGATGTCGGGGTCGGAGCGCTGCGGCACCTGGGTATTGGGGTGCACGCCGCCCCATTTTTCGACCGCGTAGCGCACGAAGTAGATGTTCGGCGTGCCGAAGACGGCCAGCACCGACGCAAAGCGGCGCACGCCTTCGCCGGGGCCGCCGAACGAGTGCAGCACCCAGTAGGCGGCGAAGATGAGCACCAGGAGCGCCATGCTGGTCAGGCGCGGCTCCCAGTTCCACCAAGTGCCCCAGGTCGGCCGGGCCCACAGCGGGCCGGTGATGACCACGATGAGGCCGAAGATGAGCCCCACCTCGGCCGATGAGAGCGCAAACGCATCCCAGCGGGCCTTGCGGTTGAGCAGGTAGCCGATGCTGGCGATGAAGCACATCAGGAAGCCGAGGAAGCAGAGCCAGGCGCTCGGCACATGGAAGTAGAAGATGCGCTGCACGGCGCCCATGGTGACCTCCATGGGTACATAGACCCACACGAGGTAATGGGCGATGAGCACGCCGAGCGCCCCAAGGGCGGTGAAGACGGGAAAGAGCTTCACTCGGTCACCATCCTGCCAAACAAGGCCAGGCCGCCGACCCCGAAGGTCAGGTCATAGGCGGCGGTGAACTTCAACCACGGCCACGGATCGAAGCCGATCGTGGTGCCCAGCACGATGCCGGTGCCGCGGACCCCGGCGATCAGCACCGGGATGACCAGCGGGAAGACCACGATCGGCAGCAGCACCTCGGCAAATCGGGCGTTGACCGCCATGACCGCCAGCGGGGTGCCGACCACGGCAAAGCCGAGGCCGCCGAGCAGCAGTTGCAGCGCGATGATACCGGCGTCGGCCGTCATGTCCACCCGCAGCATCACCGCGAGCATCGGCGCGACGATGCACATGACCAGCGCGGTCAGGCTCAGGTTGATGAGCACCTTGGCCAGCAGGATGGCGCTGCGGTCGGCGGGCGAGAGCACCAGGGCGGCAAAGGCGCCCTCTTCGGCCTCGCGGGCGAAGGTGCGGCCGACGCCCAGCGTGCCGGTGAACAGCAGCGCGGCCCAGAGCGCGCCGGGCATGACCGCGCGGTTGGTGGCCGGGTCGGAGGCGAAGCCGAAGGCGAAGACAAACGAGAGCACGACGCCGAAGAGGCCCATGGTGGCCAGGGTCTCCTTGGAGCGCAGTTCGGTGCGCACGTCCTTGGCCAGCACGGTCAGGACGACGCGGGCGTACGAAGGACGGGTCACGCGGCGCGCCGTTTGGCGAGGGCGCGGTCGTAGAGCGCGGCCAGGGGTTCTTCGACGGGGCCTTCGTAGAGCTTGCGGCCGCGGCGCAGGATGAGCGCGCGGTCGGCGAGGCGGCCGGCGGCGGGCAGGTCGTGGCTGACCAGGATCAGCACCGCGCCGCGGACGCGCTCGGCGGCGAGCAGGTCGACGGCGATCGAGACGCCGTCCTGGTCGAGCCCCGTGAAGGGTTCGTCGAGCAGCAGCAGCGCCGGCGACGGCAGCAGCGCACGGGCCAGGGTGAGCCGCTGCGACATGCCGCGGCTGAAGCCGGCGACGGGACGGTCGGCGTCGGCGGAAAGCCCGACGGTGTCGATCAGTTGCGACACGCGGGCATCAAGCTGGGGCACGCCGTAGAGCTTGCCGAAGAAGCGCAGGTTCTCGCGGGCGGTCAGCGGCGGGTAGAGCATGGTGCGATGGCCGACGTAGCCGATCATCGAGCGCACCTGAGCGGCGGCGTCGGTGACGCGGCGGTCGTCGAAGAAGACGTCGCCTTCGCTGGGCCGCATAAGCGTCGAGAGGATGCCCATCAGGGTCGATTTGCCGGCGCCGTTGGGGCCGAGCAGGGCGGTGATCTGGCCGGCGGGGAACGCGGCGTCGAGGCCGACGAGCGCGTAGTGGTCGTCGTAGAGCCGCCCCAGGCCGGCGACCCGGACGGCGCGCAGTGCGTTCAACGCGGATCCACGCGATCGATGGCCTTGAACAGCGAGACGAGGCGAGCGGTGATGGCCTCGCGTTCGCGCTCGAAGCGGGCCTCGGTCATGCGGCCCTTGGCCACCGCGCGGCGCATGCGGGCAAGGGCGCGCACGAGGCGGTCGCGCTCTTCGACGAGGTGCGTGCGCGACATGCGGGCGCCGCTGCCGGCAGGGCGACGGTAGCCGAAGAGCACTCCGCCGATGACCGCCAGGATGGCGATGATCAGCGCCCAGCGGGCGGCGTGGCTCTCGGCGGGCAGGCCGGCGATCGCAAACCGCAGCGGCTCGCCCGCGGCCAGGGTGCTCTCGCCGGCGGTCAGCATCTCGTAGAGGCGGTCGCCCTCCTGCTCGATGTTGCGCACCGCGCCGTAAGCGCCGCGGGTCTCGATGCGCAGGGGCAGCGCCTCCTGCTGCTCGGGCTGCTTGTGCTGCGGCACCACGACCATGGCGCCGCGGGTGGCCACGGGCATGGTCTGGTTCCACTCAAGCACTTCGTGGGCGTAGGGCAGCGTGTAGATGACATTGATCTCGGCCGGCTCGCCGACGCCCGTGGGCAGCAGCGCGCCTTTGTAGACGATGTCGGTGCCGCGCACCTCGACCAGCGGATCGTGCTCATCGTGCAGTTCGGGGTGCTTGGCGCCCTGGGGGCACGGCAGCAGCAGGCCGCCGCCGGGCAGCGCGCCCAGGTTGACGGCCAGCGGGCCGTCGTTGAAGAGGCGGATGGTATGGCGCGCGACCAGCGACTCTTCGTCGGGGAAGACCTCGATCGCGTGGTCGAGCGAGACCGTGCTGTAGTCGGTGGTGACGTCGTAGATCACGAGATCGACTGATGAGCCTTCGCCGGGCACGCCTTGAAGCTGATACGGGAAGCGCACGCCGCGATGGTCGGCCCAGACCTCGTAGTTGATGGCGCCCTGCACCTCGGGGTTGGAGGGGATGCCGGGGAAGACCGCGGCGCCGGTGTCATCGGTCGTCTCGTGGTAGTCGCGCACCTTGGAGCCGCCGGCGAGGATGCGGAAGCCGACGGCCACCCCGGCAGGCGCGGGCGTCAGCGCGCCGTCGGCCGTCTTGACCTGCACCGCGACCTTGACGTCATGGCGCTTCATGCTGGCGAGGAACGGCGGCAGGCCACCGCTGGCGCCGGCGCCGCCCATCTTCGGGGGGCCGCCGTATTGCGCGAAGGCGGGCGCGGCGCAGCAGACGATGAGCAGGGCGAACGAAGCGAGGCGCGCGTTCATCAGCTGGCCTCCGCGGCGACCGATGCGCCGCACGCCTTGCAGAAGCGGGCGTCGGCGCGGTTCTTGGCGCCGCACGCGGCGCAGGTGCGGCCGACCGGGGTGCCGCAGCCGTCGCAGAAGGCGGCGTCGGCGGCCAGCGGGCGAGCGCATTGGGCGCAGGCGAGGGCTTCGGCGGCGGGCTCCGGGGCCTCGGCCGCCTTCTTGGGCGCAGGCGTGGCAGGAGTCGGGGCTGGCTCGGCGGCGGTCGGGGCCGGCTCGGCGGCGGTCGGGGCCGGCTCGGCGGCGCCGGCGCGGCGGGC
>JAGQJJ010000190.1 GCA_020430675.1 Myxococcales bacterium | reverse complement strand
CCTGCTCGACGCCCTCGCGCTCGCAGGCCGTCCGCATGGCGTGATCGACCAGCCGCACGGCGTAGTCGGCCCACGTCTTGTGGCGCTCGGCCACCCCGGGCACGCCCCAGTCGATGACGTAGCAGGGGTGGCCCTGACCGGTCAGGTACTCGAGCAGGCTGCGGCCGGGCATGAAGTCGAGGATGTAGTAGCGGTTGATCAGCGAGTACACGAAGAGCACGGGCGTCTTCTGGCGCGTCTCGCCGGTCGGCGCGAAGCACAGCACGCGCATCGGGCCGGCCTGGGCCACCACGTCATAGGGCAGGTGGCTGGTCTCGGCGTCGACGCCGCGGATCTCCATCGGCAGCAGGCGGCCGACGGCGTCTTTCATCGCGGGCAGCACGGCGCGCATCAGCGGGCCTCCCCGGCGTCGTCCGATGACGCGGCCTTGCGAGGGGCCTTGCGCGGCTTGCGAGCGGGCTTGCTCGGCGTCTTGCGGGCGGGCGCTTCGGGCGCCGCTTCGGCCGGGGGGGGCGCGGCCGCCTCCTTGGCGGCGACGGCAGGCGCGAGGGCTTCGAGCCGCGTGACCACGGCGTCGAGGCGCCGCTCGAACTCATCGAGGCGGCGGTGCACCGCTTCGACGTCGCCCAAGGTGGGCATGCGCAGGTTGTGCATCGACTCTTCGAGCAGCCGATTCATCTGCCCGCGCAGCAGCATCGAGCTCTCGAGCGATTTGCCGATCTGCCCGAGGAACTGCTCGCTGCGCATCATCTTGTCCATCTGGCCGGTGACCCAGGTCTCCCAGGTCTTCATGGCCTGGCCCGACCCGCCGGTCAGGCCCTCGAACAAGCGGGCGAATGGGTTGCCGCCGCTGCCCTTGTCCTGCGCCTCGCTCATGCCTTGCCTCCGCCGGTGAGAGGGGGCGCCCGCGGGGGCGCCGACCGGTCAGCCCTGCGCGCTCTTGAAAGCGTCGCGCCACAGCCCCATCTGGCGCTCGGCCGCCGCGGTGGTGTGGCGGGCAACCTCGACAAACGCGGTGCGCTGGCGGGCGGCGAAGTCGGTCATCACCTGCTGGCCCTGGCTGAGCAGCTTCTCGGCCTCGGTCACCGCCTCGGCGCCGACCTTGTTCATCTGCTCGACCACCCAGCTCATCTCGTCGGCGAAGACCTTCTGCGACTGCTCGAAGAACCGTTCCATCTGTACTCTCCCCCGCGCCTGGCGGGCGTTCAAACACCGTGCGCATTGGTTGTACGGCGGGGCTGGGGCGGGGGTCAATGAAAATTTGTGCAATGCAGCAAAATGAAATCAAAGCGATTTAAAATCAACGCATTAACGAAAAAGCAATTGCGGAAACGTGCGCAAGGTTGGCCGAGAAAGGGGCCGCCGGTTTGAACCGAACGGCTTGCCTCACGATGCGGCACTTGAATGCGTAACCACCGCAGAGGCGGTCAGGGGCGGGTGCGGTGGCCCGATCGTCCGATGTGCTCTTCAGGGCCGACGCCGGTCGGCCCCCCGCCTGAACACACCGCAGAGACTTGGATTGGGCCGCACGAGACGCCCTCGCGCGGCCCGTCCCCAAGTGGCGATCACCCGGATCCCGGGCGAGCACACACCTTTTCATGAGGCATGCCGAGGCGCGGCGACGGCGCGATGCGGGTTTGCGGGCGGTTTTGCGGCGATTTGGGGGAGGCGCCGTCAACGATTGACGGCGGCTGCGTCATGACGTGACGCAGGTTCAGGCCGGGCGGTTGCCCAGCGCCTTGAGGCGCTCGACGAGATCGACGCCGAGCACCTCTTTGACCTGCTCGACGGTCGCCAGCGCCTTGCGGGGCAGGTCGCCTTCGCCGACGCCGGCGGTGCGCGCGTCGATCATGGTCAGCTTCTCGACCCGGCTCTCGCTGATCACTGCGGTGAGCGCGGGCAGCACGCGGTCGAACTTCTGCAGCAGGAAAAGGTCGCGCGCGTTGGGTCCCGCGTGGCGCCAGCTCTCGGCGAGCGCGCGCAGGGCGTCGGCGCGGGCCTTGCCATCCTGGATGATCGGCGCGACCGCGGCGCGGGCCTCAGCCTCGGCCGATTCGAGGTTGGCTTTGGCGGGCTGCACCACGTCGGCTTCGAGCTGCCGCCGCACCTGCTCGACGCGCGCCTTTTGCACCTCGACCTCGGCGATGGCCTGGGCCACGGCCTGGGCGACCTTGGCCTGCTCTTCGGCGACCAGCGCATGGCGCTGCGAGAGCACATCGGCGAGGCGCTTCTCGGCGTCGGCGCGGGCGATGTTGATGCGGGCTTCGATCTGGGCCTGCGTCTCTTGCAGGCGGTTCTCGGCCTGCCGCACGACCGCGTCGGCGCGAGCGCGGGCCTCGGCGATGCGCGACTTGCGGATGATCTCGGCGTTCTTGCGGCGCCCGATCGAGTCGAGGTAGCGCACCTCGTCCTGCACGGCCTGCACGTTGAGGGTATCGACCATCAGGCCCAGGTTGTTCATGTCGGCCTCGGCCTCGGCGACCAGGCGCTCGACAAACAACACCTTGTCTTCGTTGACCTCTTCGGGGGTCATCGTCGCCAGCACGCCGCGCAGCGCGCCTTCGAGGGTGGCCTTGGCGACGTGCATGATCTCCTGCCGGCTGCGGCCGAGGAAGCGCTCGATGGCGTTGTTGAGCACCGGCTCGTGGCCGGCGACCTTCACGTTGGCCACCGCATGCACCGTGAGCGGCACGCCGCCGCGCGAGTAGGCGCTGTTGGCGCTCAGCTCGATGATCATGTTGGTCAGGTCGAGGCGGTCGACGCGCTCGAGCAGCGGGATGCGCACGCCGCGGCCGCCCTTGACCAGCCGATAGCCGACCGCGCGGCTGGCCACCCGGCGGGCGCGGCCGGAGAAGATCAGCACCTCGTTGGGCGCGCAGATATAGATCAGCTTCTTCAGGCTCAGCACGCCGAGCACGAAGACCAGCGCCAGCACGCCGCCGGCGACGAGGAGGCTCTGCTCGATCATGACGCACCCCCGGTGCGGAAGGGCGGCAAGGTGGGCGTCGGCCGCGCGGGCGGTTTGGCGGGCGGGGTGGCGCCGTGCGTGCCCGAGATCGCCTTGGGGATGTCGATGCCGGTCATCTGGGTGACCGCGTCGAAGACGGCGCGCAGCATGGCCGGCCACGCGGCGACGTAGGCGGAGAGCGTCTGCCCGTCGCCGGCGTCGATCAGGGTGAGCTTGTCGACGCCGACGCGCTGCACGGCGCTGATCACGGTGCCCAGGATGCGCTCGATGTCTTCGATGAGGTAGATGCTCATCGCGTCGTCGCCCGCTTGCAGCCAGGCGTCCTGCAGCTCGGCGAGCGCCACCTGCACCGCTTCGCCGCGGGCGCGAATCGACGCCGCCTCGCCGCGGGCCTGATATTCGGCGGCGCGCTGGGCGGCCTCGGCGGGCATGACCTGGTCGATGTTGAGCCGCAACTCTTCGAGGCGCGTGCGCACCTCCTGCAGCTCCTGCTCGGCGATGGCGCGGGCCTCGCGGGCGGCGGCCAGGGTGCGCTCCTCTTCCGATTTGACCTTCTGCTCCAGCTCGGCGAGCACGCGGCGGTACTCGTTCTGCAGCCGGGCGATCTCGGCCTCGACCTCGGACTTCTTCACCTCGGCGCGGCCGATCTGGCTGGCCTCTTCCTGTTCGGCGCCGCGGCGGGTGTCGCTCTCGGCGATCTCGGCGTCCTTGACCACGTTGGCGATGGCCTCGCGGCCGATGGAGTCGAGGTAGCTGACCTCGTCGGCGACGTGCTGAATCTTGAGCGTGTCGAGGTGGATGCCCAGCTTGCGCAGGTCATCGCCCGAGTCGTGCTGCAACTGCTGGCCGAACTTCAGGCGGTTCTCGTTGACCTCTTCGGGCGTCAGCTTGGCGAGCACCTCGCGCAGATGGCCTTCGAGCGTCTCTTTGGCCACCCGGCGCACTTCGGCCATGTCGCGGCCCAGAAACCGCTCGATGGCGTTGCCGATGACCGCGCGGTCGCTCGAGATCTTGATGTTGGCGATGGCGCCGACGTTGAGCGGGATGCCGCCGCGCGAGTAGGCGTTGCGGATGCTCAGCGGCACCTCCATGACGTTGAGGGTCATGCGGTCGACCGTCTCGATCATGGGGATGCGCCAGCCGCGGCCGCCGAAGACGACCCGGAAGCCGCGCTGCGAGCCGTCGGGCAGCGCGTGTTTGCGGCCGCTGAAAATGAGCACTTCGTTGGGTGGGCAGATGTGCAGCAGGCTGCGCGCGAGCCCGATGAGGAAGAGCAGGCCGACGGTGATGCCCACCGCGAGGTAGATCGCGTTCAAGTTCACTCCCTTGGGCCCGGCGTCATTCTCCGAGCAGACGGGCCCGGCGGATCACGCGGGCCTGTGGACCGATCATCTCGATGACCACCACCGGCTCGCCCGCGGCGATCGGCCCGGGTTCGGTGGTGGTGGCCAGCACATCGATGCTCTCGCCCTTGAGTTGCAGCCGCACCTTGCCCGGCTCGCCGTCGGTGACGGTGACCAGCACCACGCCCTCGGCGCCGTCGTAGTCGTCGACGCCGATCGCCGAGTGGGCCTCGCCGCGGCGCAGCAGGCGCATCGCGTAGGCCATGGCGGTGCCAGCGACAAAGCCGGTCACGCCGGCGACGCCGCCGATCATGGGTTCGAAGACGCTGCCGAGCAGTGAGAGCACGGTGCCGGTGAGGCCGAAGGCGGCGGCGAAATACGTCCAGAAACGCAGGCTGAAGAAGGGCAGCCACAGGCCGGTGTCGGCGGCGGCGGTGGCCAGCGGGCCGCCGTGGTCGGCGTGCACTTCGAGCGCGTGGTCGGCGTGGAGGTCGACGTCGTGGTCGGCGTCGACATCGAGGTCAGCGTCAGCGTCGGCGTCAAAATCGGCGTCGTGGTCGGCGTCAAAGTCGGCGTCGTGGTCGGCGTCGAGGTCGCTGTCGTGGTCGCCCAGGCCACCGAGCGCCGAGAGCACGATGAACGTGCCGCCGACGATGCCGGTGATGATGTAAAGCGTCAGCATCGACGGCGACGGTAGCAATCGGCGGGCGCGCCCACAAGCGAGGCCGTGGGATCGTCAGCGCGCGGCCCCCCCGGATCGGGGGATTCCCTGGCCGCACCCCGTGGCCTAGCAGCCCGCTGGAGGTGCCGCGCGATGTCAGGCCGAGACGTCGAAAGCCGGATCGGTGTCTTCGTTGACCGCGCCGCGCACGCCGTCGCCGTCAAAGGGCAGGAACGTCTCGTCGAGCACGGCCACGTCGCGCATGCGCTCGGGGCGGAAGCTGCGGTACTCCTCGCGAATCTCGCACCAGGCCAGCAGCGACCAATGGTCGCCGCGGAAGACCAGGCTGCGCGGCTGCACGACGCGCTCGCTGTGGTGGCCCTCGGAGTCGACGTAGCGGAAGTAGAGCTTGCGGCGCTCGTGCAGGGCCTGGCGCAAGAGGCCGAGGCCAGCGACGCGGCGGAACTTGGTGCGGGCCCGCGAGGCGGCGATCGGGGTGCCGTCGAGGGTGGCCTGCTGGCCGGGCGAGAGCGCGCCGGCGACCTTGTCGAGCATGCGCACCGCGGCGCCCGCGAGCGCCGGATCGCCCCAGGCGGCGATCATCTGGGCCCCGGCGGCCAGGGCTTCGAGCTCGTCGCCCGAGAGGTCGAGCGCGGCGTCACCGCCCTGCAGCGCGTAGCCGATCTGCGCGCGCCGCTGCACGGCCACGCCGTCGCCCTTGAGCGCGGTCAGGTCGCGGTAGATCGTGCGATCGCTCACCCCCAGGCGGGCCGCCAGCTCGTCGACCGAGGTCATCGGGCGGTCGTTGAGGATCTGCAACAGACGGGACAGACGAGTCGAGCGCTCCATGAGCGACCTCCTTGCTGGTCATTCGATGTGACTCAAGATACGCCCCCCCTCCTGACCATGATCTGGCAGGAGAGATCGCAAAATGGGGCTCGCTTCCGCCGGTCGTGCGGAAGCGCTATGGTGCCGGCAATGCGGCGCGGTGGAGGGCGATGAGCATGCAATGGGAAGTTCGGGGTCGACGCGCGCGCAGCCTTCGGGGGGTTGAGGCGCTGTCGACCGAGGTCGAGGCGTGGCTGGGCCAGCGGCGGGCGGCCGATCCGGCGCAGCGGCATCATTCGCAGCTCGACGCGCTGAGCGCCCTGTTGACCGGGGCGGCGAGCGCGCTGGCCCAAAAGGCCGACGGTCTGCCCGATCAGGGCGAACGCGGGGCGGTGTTTCGGGCCTGTGCCGAGCTGGATCAACGCACCGACTGGCTGCGTCGGGTCTTCGTGAGCTACGCCGAGCGCTTCGATCAGCGCGATGATCCGCTGCTGGGGCCGGTGCTGGCGGCCGCCGATGAGGTGGTGTGGAGCTGCTACCGCCCGGTTTATGGGGCCGAGCCGAACCTGGCGCAGCGGCCGGCGCCGTTGCCATTTTTTGAACCCGAGCACGCGCCGCGGGCCCTGCCCAGCGATCTGGTGCCGCGCGACCTGCAGCGCGGGGGCGGCGAGCTGCTCCAAAAGTATCTGGAAATGCTGCCGATTCCGCTGATCGGCCTGCCGCGGGCGGCGGTGGCCGAGCCGTGGTGGCTCATCTTCGCCGCCCATGAGGTGGGCCATCATGTGCAGTACGCGCTGGGCAAGGATCGCGGCATGGTCGGGGCCTTTGCCAAGGCGCTCAAGGGCAAGGTGACCGATGACGGCGACGCGGCCGCGGACTGGTTCGACTGGGGCAAGGAGGTCTTCGCCGACCTCTTCTCGGTGGCCAGCGTGGGGCCGTGGGCGGTCTGGGCGCTGGTGGAGCTGGAGCTGACCGAGCCGGGCGCGATGGGCATGCCCCGCGGGTCGGTCTATCCGCCGGCGGCGGTGCGGCTGGCGCTGTGCCAGGCGGCGTGGCAGGCGCTCAGCGGGGGCGATGATGATCCCGGCGACCCCGGCGATCCGCTGCGCGCGATCGACCCGGCGGCGCTGGCGCGGCTGCCGCGGGTGAAGGCCGATCTGGGCCGCGCGGCGACCATCGCTCAGGCGGTGACCGAGCGGTTGCCTGACGGGCATGAGTCGTTCGAGGAGCTGGCCGGGTTTGAGCCCGAGACGTTTGACGATGAGCACGCAAAAGCGGCGATGGCGCTCGACGGGCTGATCGCGACGACCGACATGCGCTTTCTCTGGGCACCGCGCCGGTTGATCGCCGCGTCGACCGCGGCCTGGGCCAAATTGGCGGCCGAAGCG
>JAGQJJ010000189.1 GCA_020430675.1 Myxococcales bacterium | reverse complement strand
CGGCCCGGCCTCCGACCCCGGCCATTCAGGGCTCGCGTTCTCGCCCGCCGACGAAGACGACGCTGCGATCGATGCGCAGCCGGCCCGAATCGACCTCACCGCGGGCGCGCCGCTCGATCATTTCGCCCGGCTCGTCGAAGCCGTGCGTGCCGACGAGCCGTTCCTGGCGTCCAAGATCGAACACGACGTGCACCTGCTGGCGCTCGACGCCGCGTCCCTCGACGTGGCCCTCGACGCGCCGCCCGAGCGCGTCGAAGAGACCCGCGCCGCCCTGCAGCGCGTCGTCGGCCGGCTGCTCTCGCCGAGCGCCATCGTGCGCGTGCAGAGCGTGCCTCGCGGCGACGCGCGCTTGAGCGGCCCGACGCTCTACGAACGGCGCCAGGCCCTCGAAGCCGCAGACCGCAAGGCGCGCAAAGAGAAGGCGCGCTTCGACCCCATGGTGACGCTCGCCGTCGACGTGCTCGGCGCGTCGATCGCCGAAATCCATCCCCTCTGACGAGGCCCCGACCGAGGAGCACTTCATGGCCAAGCCCGGTGGTTACGGCAACATCATGCTGCAGGCCAAGCGCATGCAGAGCCAGATCAAGCAGCTGCAGGACCAGCTCAACGAGCAGTCCTTCGAAGGCGCCGCCGGCGGCGGGCTGGTGAAGGTCGCCGTCGATGGTCGGCAGAAGGTCAAGCTCATCGAGATCACTCCCGAGGCGATCAACCCCGACGACCTGGGCGAGCTGGCCGACCTGCTGACCGCGGCGCTCAACATGGCGATCACCGCCAGCCAGGAGACCAGCCAGTCGGAGATGAAGAAGATCACCGGCGGCATCCACCTGCCCGGCCTGTACTGAGCCGCCCATGGCCGAGGCCGATCCGATCCGGCGCCTCATCCACGCCTTCGCCCGCCTGCCGGGCATCGGCGAGAAGACCGCCGCGCGGTTGACCTTCTTTGTGCTCGACGCCGACGAAGCCGTGCCCCGCGAGCTGGCCGAAGCGCTCTACGAGGTGCGCCAGCGCATCCGCCGTTGCGGCACCTGCGGCAACCTCACCGAGATCGACCCCTGCCGCATCTGCACCGATACCCGCCGTGACGAGCGCCAGATCTGCGTCGTCGAGTCGGTGCCCGGCTTGATGGCCGTCGAGCGCACCGGCGAGTTCCGCGGCCGCTATCACGTCCTGCACGGCCTGCTCGCCCCGCTCGACGGCATCGGCCCCGAACACCTGGGCCTGCGTGAGCTGGTCGGCCGGCTGCGCGACGGCGTCGAAGAGATCATCGTCGCCACCAGCCCCAGCGTCGAAGGCGAGGCGACCGCGCTCTATATCCAGCGGCTCTGCGCGCCGCTCGGGGTCAAAGTCACCCGCATCGCCAGCGGCGTGCCCATCGGCTCCGATTTGGAGTACGCCGACCAGGTGACCCTGGCACGCGCCTTGGAAGGGCGCCGTGAGCTGTGACCGGGCGGATTGCAGATCAGAAGCTTGTTAAGGCGCGGCGTGGGTGTTAGTTTTCGGCAACGGGAGCCGCTCGGCGCCCGTGGTGGGACGCGGGGTCCCTGACGAACTCGGCCGAGGCCTGGGAAGTCCGTTCATGAACTCGCAGATGGTGCTGTTCGAGGAAGAGCACAAGCAGATCGTCAAGATCTGCGACTCGCTGCATCGCGACGCCTGTGCGAAGGCGGTGTTCCTCGTCGACAAGAACGGTCAGTTGCTGGCCAATAGCGGTGAGACGGCGGGGGTGGATACCACCTCGCTCGCCAGCCTGACCGCCGGCAACATCGCGGCGACGGGTGGCCTCGCGCAGTTGCTCGGCGAAAAGGAATTCGCCATCCAGTTTCACGAGGGTGAGCGCGACAACGTGCACATCTCGCTGGTGGGCCAGCGCGTGATCCTGGTGATCATCTTCGACGAGCGGTCATCGCTGGGGCTGGTGCGACTGCGCGTGCGTCGAGCCAGCGCCGAGCTGGCCAAGGTCTTCGAAGTGATCAACGCGAAGGCGCAGGAGCAAGGGTCGACGGTCTTCTCCGAGATCACCGACGACGACATCGACACCCTTTTTGGAACCTGAGACGGCGCCGGCCCGGGTAGACCATGTCGTTCATCAACTACTCTTCGCGTGAGATCAACTGCAAGATCGTCTACTACGGCCCGGGGCTGTGCGGGAAGACGACCAACCTGCAGTACATCTACGCCAAAACGAACCCCGAGGCGAAGGGCAAGATGATCTCGCTGGAGACGGAGACGGAGCGCACGCTCTTCTTCGACTTCCTGCCGCTCTCGCTCGGGGAGATTCGTGGCTTCAAGACCCGCTTCCACCTCTACACGGTGCCGGGGCAGGTCTTCTACGATGCCAGCCGCAAGCTCATCCTCAAGGGCGTCGACGGCGTGGTTTTTGTGGCCGACTCGCAGGTCGAGCGTATGGACGCCAACGTCGAGAGCCTCGAAAACCTGAGCGAGAACCTCGAAGAGCAGGGCTACGATCTCGAAAAGATCCCGTACGTCGTGCAGTACAACAAGCGCGACTTGCCCACGGCGGTCGACGCGGGCTACCTGCGCGAGCTGCTCAACCCGACGCGGGTGCCTGACTTCGAGGCGGTGGCCACCACCGGCGCCGGTGTGTTCGACACGCTCAAGGCGGTCGCCAAGCAAGTGCTGATCGAGCTGAAGCGGGGCCGCTGACGTCCCCGTGACGGACGCCCGCCGCGAGCCCGCCGCGCCTTCCTCTCTGGAATTGCCCCCGCCGCGGGGAATCCTCGGCCATCTTCGCCACACCTGGAGCGCCCTGCGCCTGCTGCGCGCTTGGCGTCGCCGTCTGAGCGCGATCGACCAGACCCTGCGCGAGACGGTGCGCCAACGCGACGAAGCGCTCGCCGATCTGGGCCGCACCACGCTGGAGCGCGCGGGTGGCCCCGCCTCGGCCACCGGCCGCCTCGCCGAGTACGCCGCCACCCTGGCCGCGCTCGATCAAGAGCGCACCACCGCCGAGACCGAGCGCGAGGGCCGCGCCGCCGAGCTGGCTGCCGCCGAAGCCGAGCGCGCCGCCCGCCTCGCCGAGTTCGACGCCGAGCTGCGCGGCATCGAGCGCGAGCAGGCGCCCCTCGAAGCGGCCCTGGCCGAGCACAAACACCGCGGTGAGAGCCTGGAGCGCCACCTCACCGCGCTTCGCAATCAGAAGCGCGCGCTGGACGCCCGCGCCGCCGAAGACGCGGACGAGGAAGAGACCGACTCGCCCGAAGACGCCGAAGCCGAGCGCGCCGAGCTTCAGTCCCGTCGCGAAGCGCTCGACGCCCAGTTGGAGGCGCACACGACCGACCGGGCCGCCCTCGAAGCGTCGACCCATGAGGTGGAATCGCAGCTCGCCGAGCTGACCCGCCGGCGCAGCGACGTGCGCGAAGCCCGCCAGGGCGCCCGCGAGACGGCCGACGCCCAGGTCGCCGATCACCAGAAGGCGCTCAGCGAGATCACCGAACAGCTCGAACACCTCGACGGCCGGCGCCGCGCCGCGCTGGTCGACCTGGGCCGCGAAGCCCTGCAAGCCGAAGACGCCGCCGATACCAGCCCGGCCCGCCGCCGCGCCCGGGCCACCCTCGACGAGATCGCCGCCTTGCGCCGCGAGCGCAAGACCATGCTCGCGCGCCGCGACGCCTTCGACACCGGCCCCATGCGGCGCACGCTGCTCGCTTTGGCCGCACTGCTCGGCGGCCTGCTGCTCCTGATCATCCTGCTGTAGCGGTTGCGGGCGGGCCCGAAGTTCGACGCCGCGCCAGGCTGGGCCTAAAATCCGGCCCCATGCGAAGTGATCGACTCCGGCAGCTCCTCGACACCGCCGAACGCCACACCCGCGCGGGTCGGTGGTCGCGGGCGGTGTTCTTCTATCGCAAGGTGCTGGCCCACTCGCGCGAAGGCGAGTTCGAGTGCGAGCTGGCCCATTCGCGATTGGGCGACCTGCACCTCGGGCTGGGCCAGGCCGCGCAGGCGGTGCCGCATCTGAGCCGGGCCCGCGCGCTCGCCGAAGATGAGCCGGAGTACGCGCTGATGCTCGGTCGAGCGCTGCGCGCCGCCGATCGCCCCGACGAAGCCAGCAATCACCTGCTCGACGCGGTCGCCTCACCGACCCACGCCGCCGACGCGCTCGCCGAGCTGGCCCACGCCGCGAGCGACCGCGGCGATCGCGCGCTGGCGCGTCGCCTCGCGACCCACGCCGCCGAGCGTCACCCCAACGACTGCCGCTTCCAACACCTCTCGCGAAGCTTCGCCGACGCCTGAGCAAACCCGCTCAGGCGTAAACCGCGCTGCCCGCCGCCGCGATGGCGACGATGCGCCGGCCCTCGCTGCCCAGGCCGTGAATCAGAGCCTGCTCCGCTGAGCGGATCGCGTCCATCAGACTGCGTGCGCCGTTCTCAGGGAAGCAGCTGATGCCGGCGCTGGCGCTGAGCTGCAGCAGGGCGTCATCGGTGCGCACACCCATGCGCCCGAAACGCTCCAACACCCGCTCGCACTGTCTGAACGCGCCATCCTGTGGCGTGCCGGGCATCAACACGACGCACGAGGCGTCGCCCAGCCGCCCCGCCAGATCGGCCGCGCGGCACTCCTCATCGACCAACCGCAACAGGCCGGCCACCCCCCGATGGGCCACCGCCTGGCCATAGCGCCGGGCGAGGATGTCCGGCCGATCGACCGCATAGACCACCACCGCGTAGACCTGCCCGTAGCGCTCGGCCGCGGCGTGAATGTGATGCGCGTACTGCTCGATGTCCTGCCGGCTGCGCATGCGCCGCAGCCCGGGTACGGGGAAGCGCTGTCCGGGGCTCTGCGACGAGCGATGCCCCAACGTCGCGGTCACCAGCGACGAAGCCCGGCCGAGCAGGCGGCGCTGCCCGGTGGTCACCGGCGCGCGAAAGAAGGTGTGCAACGCGCCGACGACGCGGTCATCAAAGCGCAGCGGCAGCGAATACGTGGCCTCGAAGCCGCCCTGTCGCGCCACGCTATTGAGCGAGACCGTCCACGGATCGTTGGCGATGCGATCGACACGAATGGGCTCGCCATCAACCACCGCCTCGCGCAGATCGCCGGTCACGCGATCGAGCGCGCAGGGCTCGCCCGGCGTGAAACGGCGCAGATAATCGGGAGGCAGCCCGAAGGCGCCAAGCAGCGTCAGCGTCGTCGGCCCATCGTCCGTTGAGAACAGCGCCACGCCACCGGCGCCGCACGCCTCGGCCAACAGGCGGCACATCTCGCCGCCCTCGGTGGCAAATGGATCTGATCGACACAACAGCTCGGCGAGCGCCAGCAGCGCCTCGGCGAGACCATCGACTTCCGCCATCATCCGAACCCCCCGCCGGGCGGCCGCTCCCAACGACCGCAGCGCTTCGACACGGCCGCAAAGCACCGGGTCGGCCCCCACAATAGCGGAAACCGAAGAAGATGGCGTTTGCGATGGCCGCCTGCACGGTTAGAATCGCTCCGCGGCCTCGGGGGCAGCCTGCGCCGCGGGAGGGAGTACGGATGGTCATCGACTGCCCCCATTGCGGCACGCGGTTTCCCTATGAACCAAGGCACGGTCTCAACGGCGTCCTCTGCCCGTCGTGCAGCGGCCTCGTCTCCCTCGACCCGCCGCGCGACCCGACGCTGCCCCGCGCCGAAGAAGCCGCCGGCTGCTTCGCGTGCGGCGCGCCCCGCGATCCCGATGCACGCCGGTGTCGCCAATGCGGCGTGCCGCTTCTGTACCGCGTGGTGCTGCTCCATCGACCGACCGCCGCCGCCGAAGACAAGCTCGTCGCCTACATCGCGCGCCGTGCCGTGCGCTCGGTCGCTTCCGACCGCATCACCGCCCGCCTGCACCGGCCGCACGCGGTCGTCGAAGACCGACTCACCGAGACGCTTGCACGGCAGATTCGCCGTGAAATCGCTGCCTTCGGCGTCGAGTCGCGGGTTGAGCGCGACGACGCGGCGCCGCCGTCCGAGCGCGATCATCGCTTCTCGACGCCGCTGATCGCCGCCGCCGTGCTGGCGGTGTCGACGCTGGCGATCGGCATCTACCTGCTGCTGCGGCGAGCCCCCGAGCCGATCGAAGACGCACCCAGCGTCACCGCCCCACCGGCGCGACCCGATGACGTCCTGGCCACAGTCGCCCTGCTTTCAACCGCCGACGGCCCGCAAGCCTGCGCGGTGGTGCACGCCTCGGGCGCCTGCGTCACGCTCACCACGCCCGCCGAGTGGCCCGCCCAGGCGAAGCTGAGCGATGGCGAGCACGAGGTCGCCTTCCGCATCGCCGCCGCGCCGGGTACATTGCTCGATCTCACCCCGGCGCCGACTGAGCAGATCGCGATCGGCAACACCACCGCGCTGGTGCAGGGCGTGCGCGTCTATGCGGTCGACCCGGTCGCCGGCCTGCTCGTCGCGACCGAGGTCGATCACCCCGACGAAGCGATCCGCCGCCAGGTCTTCCTGCGCCTGCGCGGCGGGCCATCGTTGCCGCACGCCGCGCCGATCGTCGACGTCGATGGCCGCCTGGTCGGCCTCTTCGACGCCTACACCTCCAAGCGGCAGGGCACCGCGCTGGCCGTGCCCATCGAGACGCTGCGCGAAGGCGACGCCGCGGTGCTCGCGCGCGTGCTGCCACCGCGGGCCGTCTCGCCGACCTTCGCCGCCTGGCAGGCCCACGCGGTCCAGGTCGACCGCGCCGCCCACCCCGATCTGTACGCGGTCATCGATGGCCGACTGCTCGAAGCGATCACCTGCGATGGCGTCGCCTGCCTCGCCCGCCTGGGCGTCTTGACCGTGGGTGACCCGCCCGCGGAAGAGGCACCCCACCTTGCCGCCTTCTTCTTCGACCTGCCCCAATCGCCCGAGCGCGACGAGCCGGCGTTCGGCCAGCGCCCATCGCTCACCGCCGACCCACAATGGCAGTCGCTCGACCTGACCCGCGACGCGCTGATGGGCGTCCTGCCCACCGAACTGCGGCAGCGGCTGCTGTCTGGTGAAGTCGAAGGCCTCGCGCTGTACGAGAAGACGGTGCGCTTCGAGCGACCGGCCGCAGCCCGGGGTGGCCCCTTCCGCGTCGTCTTCGCCGGCCTCGCGGGTCGTCGCGGCGAAGGCGTGGTGGTCGGCGCCCGCGCGCCCTGACCGCGATCAGTCCGGCACGGCCTCGACCGTCAGATCAAACGGCCCGCCAGTGTTCACCGGGTGGTCGATCACCAGGAACCAATCGCCCGCCTCCAGATCGGCC